>JAKBDW010000433.1:0-9383 GCA_021834245.1 Pseudomonadota bacterium | reverse complement strand
TCGCCCGGCAATACGCAGACTTCGCCGGCTGCAAGCTTACCCGGATTCGCACGTTTGCCCGCTTCCTGGATGCCGTGAATTTCCCCGGCGGAAACCTCCAGGCCGACCCGACGCAAGCGCTCCCGAATGAGGTGTGGTTTTTCGACCGCAAATCATCAGAGGACGGCAACCTGATCGAGTTTGAGCTTGCGTCAAGCTTGGACATGGTGGCCGTCAAGATACCTCGCCGTCAGTTCATTCAAAACTGCTGCGCGTGGGTCTATCGAGGGGCGGATTGCGGTTATACGGGTGGTCCAGTAGCTACCGCTGCTGACGTGGCGACGAGCAATCCGGCGCTCGATGTCTGCGGCAAATATCTCACCAGTTGCAAGCTCCGCTTCGGCGCAACGGCGATCCTGCCTTACGGCGGATTCCCCGGCGCAGGGATCGGCACGTCATGACGCCTTTGCCTGAAACGATCCTGGCCGCGATTCGCAATCACGCCCAGGCGGAATACCCGCGCGAGTGCTGCGGCGTCGTCATCGTTTCGCGTGGGAAACCGGTCTATGTTCCTTGCGCGAACCTCGCCGATTCTCCCGGCCAGCATTTCGTCCTGTCACCGACTGATTACATCGCCGCCGAAGACCGAGGAGAAGTCGTCCGCATTGTTCATTCTCATCCTGATGTCTCGGCGCAGCCCAGTGAAGCCGACCGAGTGAGCTGTGAATCGACAGGTATCCCGTGGCTGATCGTCAATTGGCCGACGGGCGCCATCGTTGAATTCGCACCATCGGGCTACAGGGCACCGCTGATCGGTCGCACTTGGTCGCATGCCGTGCTGGACTGCTACAACTTGGTCCGGGATTACTACGCCGAAGTCCTCGGCATCACGCTGATCGACTTCCCCAGGCAAGAGCAGTGGTGGCTGAAGGGCGACAACCTCTACGAGACAGGCTACAAGATCGCCGGTTTCGTCGAGGTCGATGAGCTGGCCGAGCATGACGTCCTGTTGATGCAAATCGGAGCCCCAGTCCTTAATCATGCCGCGATCTACGTCGGCAGCAATCAAATCATCCAGCACTGCGCCGGTCGCCTCTCCAGCAGGGACGTTTACGGTGGTGGCTGGCAGCGCGCAACCCGCAAGATCGTTCGGCACAAGTCACTATGCTGAAAACCATCAAGTTCTACGGCCAACTCGGCAAGCAGTTCGGCAAGATTCACCGCCTGGACGTTAGCTCGACCCTGGATGCCGTGCAAGCCTTCTGCGCGATGATGCCGGGATTTCAGCAGGCGTTCGCGCAGGGCCGGTACAGGGTCATCCTGGATGGCACGCAGGCATCGAGCAAGGATGAACTTCAATTGCCGGCCAGGGAGATTAAGTTCATCCCAGTAGTGGCTGGAGCATCGCACGGGATCGGCGAAATATTCGTCGGCGCCGCCATCATCGTGGCGTCGTTCTACGCCCCTGAACTCGTCGCGGCCATGGGGGGGTCGGCAGCCACAGGGACAGCAGTAGGAACGATGGCTATGTCGTTCGGCGCGTCCCTCGTCCTTGGTGGCTTGGCTACCGCGCTATCGAAGACGCCGCAGACCCAGAACAGCAATTCGTATCTGTTCAATGGCGCCGTCAATACCACGACGCAGGGGAACCCGGTGCCTATCCTCTATGGACGCCTGATGATCGGCTCGCAAGTCGCATCCGCGAGCCTCATGGCTTACGACATTGCTATCGGATCACCCACAACGAACACCGGGACGACTTCAACGGTCTTGCCGAATGGCACGATCGCTGTGACTAATCAAAGTGCCTATAAGGGGGTCTTCTGATGGATTTCCCGATCATGGGCGCGGGTGGAGGTGGCAAAGGTGGCGGGGGTGGCGGAATTTCAGAAGCGCCAGACACGCTCCGCTCAAGCGAAAAAGCCATCGTTCTGGATGCGCTGTGCGAAGGCCCGGTACAAGGCCTCGTTAATGGCGCGCAATCGGTCTATTTCGACGGTGTCCCTCTACAGAACGGGGACGGAACCTGGAATTTCAACCAGGCGGTTTTCGGCTACACCACGGGAACGCTCGGTAGCAATTCCAACGGTGCGTCATCCCTCACGGGGGATGGGGCGTCTGTCGAGTCGACCTATCCGGTCGCCACGAAGATTTATCAAGCGACCCCACTGGTCCAGTCGATCACCACGGCCAACGTCGACACCGTCCGGGTAACGCTCAATGTCCCGAGTTTGACCAGCACGGACGCAAGTTCCGGGAAGCTCAATGGCGCATCAGTCGAATTCACCATCGGCATTCAGACTGCTGGGGGCGGCTACGTCATCCGGGTGCACGACACGATCAACGGCAAGACGAGCAGCAATTACGCCCGCAGCTACGTCATCCCTCTGTCGGGAGCCGGTCCGTTTGACATCCAGGTGACGCGCATTACCCCGGATTCTGGGTCAAGCCTCACGGTCAATGATCTGTACTGGCAGGACTACACCTCGATCATCTCGACGCACTTGGAATATCGGCATACCGCGATGGCCTACACCGCCATCGATGCCCAGCAGTTCTCCAGTATCCCCCAGCGCGCGTTCGACATGCAGGGACTCATTATCCAAGTCCCGAGCAACTACAACCCGACGACGCGGGTTTATACCGGGACATGGGACGGAACATTTCAACTGGCGTGGAGCGACAACCCGGCCTGGTGCTTTTATGACCTCCTGACGAATAGTAGGTATGGGCTAGGAGACATGATCCCGGCCACGTCTTTGAACAAGTGGCAGCTCTACGTCATCGGGCAATATTGCGATCAGATGGTGTCCGATGGTTTCGGCGGGACGGAGCCGAGATTCACCTGCAATCTGCTGATTCAGGGCGAAGCGGAAGCCTACACCGTTGTCCAGAACATGGCCTCGATCTTCCGGGGGATGGCCTACTGGAGCGCGGGAAGCATTGCGGTGACGCAGGACGCGCCCGCTACTCCTGTTCAGAGCTTCACGCCGGCCAACGTCATCGGTGGGGTCTTCAACTATCAGGGAACGAGCCTCAAGGCCCGGCACACCGTCGCGCTGGTGACGTGGAACGACCCGGCTCAGCAGTACAAGCAAGTGGTCGAGTACGTCCAGGACGATGCCCTGGTAGCCAAATACGGCGTCGTCAAGGCGCAAGTGACGGCGATGGGCTGCACCAGTCGCGGCCAGGCGCATCGGTGGGGTCAATGGTTGCTCTACACCGAGAATCTGGAAACGGAAGCAATCAGCTTCAAGGCGTCGCTCGACGGCACATTTCTCACGCCTGGCGCGATCATCCAGACATCCGATCCGAATCGCGCTGGCGCACGCATGGGCGGTCGCGTGCTCGGTATCTCGCCAGACGGATTGACGCTGACGCTTGACTCAGCAGCCCCGAGTGGGTCGGGCTTTACCGTGCAGGTGGCTTTCCCTGACGGCACGATGGGATCGAGCGCCGTATCCTCGGTCTCGGGCAACAAGATCGTTCTTCCCGCGGCCCTGGCACAGACTCCGGTTTCTGGCGCGATATTCATCCTGAGCGAAACCACGCTGGTGCCTGAACAGTGGCGCGTGGTAACCATTTCAGAGTCCGCACCGAACGAAGTGCAAATCGGCGCGACGACCTACAACAGCACAAAGTACCCCTTTATCGAAGACGGGCTGCCATTAGCCGTCCCGCAGATCAGCACGATTCAAACGGCTCCAGCAACGCCGATCAACTTGGCTTTTTCGATCAGCCGGTATTTCACTGATGCAGGACCGTCTGCTATCCGCGGCACGCTCTCATGGACTGCGAGCGCCAGCAGCTACATCGTTACAATGCAGAAAGTTGGCGGGGGAATTCTATCCACGAACGCCAGCCAGACATCGATTGACTTCGACAATATTGATCTCGGGCATATCTACACTTTCGGGGTGACGGCTGTTTCGGCAGTAGGGGTTCAGTCTCAGCCGGCGACCTTGGTTGTGACGCCCGTGGCAACGGATATTGCCGTTCAGCCTTCATTACCAAACGTCACTGGCCTGGAACTCGTCAACGGCGGCACGTCTGGGATTTTCACCGGACAAGATGCGAAATTCGACTGGCGCGCGAATTCCGTCTCCAACTCGTACAACATCGGCTCTGAGCCGTATGGAGCCAGCAGCGGCGCGCTTGATGGCACCTTCAAGGACTACAAGGTAGTCATCGAGGACACGAGCGGGAACATTCTGCGGACAGAATTTGTCACCGACGCCTCCTACATCTACACCTACGAGAAGAATTTCGAGGATGGGAATGGCGTACCGAATCGCGCCTTTCAGATACTCGTCTGGGAACGCGGGACGCTGAATCAATTCTCGGCCATTCCCGCGATTCTTTCAGTTTCAAATCCAGCCCCACCTACTCCATTAGGGGCGTATGCAAATGGGGGGCCGACCTTCGTATCGCTTGGCGCAATAGCTCCAGATTTGTCAGACCTCGCGGGCATGATGATCTGGATGAGCACGACGAGCGGATTCACGCCCTCCACGTCGAACCAGATATATGCAGGGAAGGCAAATACCTTCGTGGCAACAAGCTTGACGCAGAATCAGACGTACTATTTCCGGTTGGCATTTTTTGACACATTTACCAATGTCGTTGCCGACCTCAACCTGTCAAGCGAACTGTCGGCCCTGGTAGTCCCTGCTGGGGTGAAGGTGGTCAGCACGCTCCCGACATCCGGCATGCAGGAGGGCGATGTTGTTTTCCTGACGACCGACAAGAAAATCTATCGGTACGACGGGACCACTTGGACCACCTCCGTTTCTGCTGCGGATGTCGCTGGGCAACTCGTTAATAGTCAATTGGCAGCCGGTGCAGTCTCAAACACCACGATTGCTGCCGGAGCTGTGGATACGCTCCAGCTCAATGCTGGCGCGGTAACGACGAACAAGATAGCCGCTGGGCAAATCACCACTGCGCTGATTCAGGCCGGAGCGATCACTGGTTCAACGATCGCCGCCGGAACGATCACATCTGTCAATATTTCAAGCGGCACCATTACCGCAGGGCAGATTGCGGCATCGACCATCACCGCTGCGCAGGTCGCGGCCGGCCTAATTACTGCAGGGAACGGCCTTCTTTCAACGATCGGCATAGGTTCAGGATACTCGCCTGGCGGCTATGCGTTCCAGGTGGATGGTGCAGGTAATACCTGGTCTAGCGACTACGTCGGTGTTGCGATCCTAATCGATAACAATTTGTTTGCTGCGTCCACGGCAAACATCAGCACCGAGATGGATGAAGTGGCCGTTTTTGGTTCTGTCTCTGCGACAAATACCGGAACGTCCGCGCATGGGGTTCGGGGGAAAAACAGCAATATAGGATCGTCTGGATTGGTCGGGGCACAGAATGGATGGGCTTTCTATGCCGAAGCCTACACCACGGGTAAATATGGACCCTTCACGGGGGCGCACGAAGGGCTGATGCGCGACCCGACCATCGCCAATATTGGTGACATTCTCGTTGATGTCTCTTGCGTGCATCGTAAGGGCATCTCTGATGCTATCTTTGAAGTGACGCCTTCAACGAAGCGGAATCAGAAGGCGGCGATTGGGATCATGACTGGAACTGCCGGTCCGCTTACAGACGTTTTCACGCCCTGCGTTTTCGTGGATCGAGAGGAACAAGTCCCCGATCAATTTCGGACGAAGCGCACAGGGAAACCGGCCACGAAACACCAGAAGGTCTATCACCCGATCCTCTCGCAAGTTGAGGCCGACTATCACCTAGTCGGCATCAATTCAGTCGGAGAAGGGCAGATGTCGGTCTGCGGAGAAGGCGGCGACATCATTGCTGGCGACTTCATTGTGACGAGCAGCATGGCGGGTAAGGGAATGAAGCAATCAGATGGCGTGATGCATGACTACACCGTGGCGAAAGCTAGGGAAGGGGTGAAATTCAAAGGTCCGAAGGATGTTCAAATGGTCGCCTGCATCTACCTGTGCGGCTGAAAATTGGAGATTGAGAGATGGGAATTACAAAGACGATGGAATCGCCGAACACCGGGGCTGATGTGGAGTTTCACCATGTGGCAGCGGTCACGATTGATCGAGACCAGAAACTGTCGATGGTATCTGTGAAGTCATATGTCAATAAGGATAAATTCTCCGCTGGCAAGAACTACACCGACTATACGCAATTGACCATCCCAAGACTCCCGCCGATTGATGGAGACGTGTTCGCATGGGCCGAACAGGAGATCGCCACGGGCGACGGCTCGGTGTTTTTGGGTGCCGTTGCGGAGTAACACGCTCCGCTCAATCGGCCGCCTCCGGGCGGTTTTTTTTCGCCTGAACATAGGGAAGCATCATGAGCCAATATCGCGTAGGAACTGCGGCCGCAACAAATGGAAGCGCAGCTATTGTTGGCACGGGCACGTCATGGGCTTCCTATGTTACCGCCGGCTCGGTCTTTACTGTCGTCGGCTCGACAGTGCCTTATGTCGTCGCCAGTGTCACCGATAACACACACTTGACGCTTTCCTCAAACTACGGCGGAACGACAGCCAGCGGCCTTTCCTACACCATCGGCACGAGCTTTACCCCGAACCTGGGGCTCCCCTATGTTGAGCAGGGCGACGTGGAAACCGCGACCATCCTCAAGCGCGCAATGCTGCTGATCGATCAGGATCTGGCAACCCCCGGCGTCACCATCAACGCAACGAGCGTGACGAGTGTTATGCCGGGGCTTGGAGCGAAGGCCTTCGTTACCCAGACCGGAAAACAGTTTGCCTTCCCCCAATATTTGACCATTGCGAGCGCGGCAGCTCCTGGCGATTACATGGCTGGACAGGTGACGAGTTACGATCCTGTGGCCGGGAATCTGACGGTGAATGTGTCGATTTCTGCGGGGTCTGTTGCGCATACTGACTGGCAGATTTCCTTGTCCGGTTCGCCCGGAAAGGGGATCAACTGGATAGGCGCTTGGAATTCGACCACCGCTTATTTGGTCGGCGAAGGGGTGCTTGAAAACAGTTCGGCCTATCTTTGTACGGTCGCAAATACCGCGATTCAACCTCCGAATGCGGCTTACTGGTCTCCGATTGATTTGGGGATTTTCTATCGCGGCGCATGGGCGACGGCGACTGCCTACAACGTCAATGACGTTGTCAAGGATGCGGCAGGCACGCAGAATGTTTATATCTGCCTCACGGCGCACACGTCGAGCGTTCTCGCTACCGATGTGACCGCTGGGGATTGGGGCCTGTGGGTTGACGCGGCTACTGCGACGACTGCGGCTGCCACAGCGACGACGCAGGCTGGTAATGCCGCTACCTCGGCAACGGCGGCGGCGAACAGTGCAACAGCAGCAGCAGGTTCTGCCACCTCGGCATCCGGGAGTGCATCAACAGCTACGACGCAGGCTGGTAATGCCGCTACCTCGGCAACGGCGGCGGCGAACAGCGCAACCGCTGCGGCGGCAAGCGCGGCGAGCATCAGCAGCGGCCCTGTCACGAGCGTCAATGGAAAAACGGGCGTCGTGACGTTGGCAGCTTCTGACGTGGGTGCGCCATCTGGCAGCGGGTCAAGTACCGGCACGAACACTGGCGATCAGACGAATGTGACCGGGAACGCAGGAACCGCGACCGCGTTGCAGACTGCGCGGAACATCGACGGGGTATCTTTCACGGGGACCGCTGATATTACGGTCATCGCACCGGCCACGCACGCCACCGTAGAGAAGCCGGTCCCGGTGAATGCCGACGAGTTCCCCTTGATCGACAGCGCTGCATCCTTCGCGCTGAAGAAGATCACCCTGGCAGACCTGAAGACCGCGATGCCCTCGGGCGCGGGCATCTCGGTCACTGGCAGCGGCAGCACTTACGTGGGGCTCGTCAGCACGTTCACAATCAACGCGCCCGACTCCTTTACCACTTACACGGCCAGCGCGGCGCTCGGGACGGCAACGCTCTCGGGCGCGACCATCACTTACACCGCGCCGGCAACCGCGCGAACGGACACGCTGACCATTACGGGCGGCGGATCGACGAAGACGATTTCCATCACCGTCGGCGCTGCTGGCATCAATACCCCGACGAACACTTCGCCGGCGAATGCGGCCACCGGACAGTCGAGCAGTGTCACTCTCACGGCGTCGGCTTTTTCCTGGCTCGGCATATCCACCACGCAGCTCAACAGCGACTGGCAAGTGGCGACCGACAGCGGCTTCGTCACCGTCGTTGCGAGCAGCATGGCAGATACCGTGGACCTGACAAGCTGGACGGTGACGGGCCTCTTGGCGGCCACAACCTACTACTGGCGCGTGAGGTACAGGGGGGCAAATGGCGCAGTTTCTGCGTACTCGGCCCCCTTCAGCTTCGCCACTTCTGCGACCTTTGGTGGTCTCATCGGTACTCCAGGGGCTCAAGGCTTCGGGGTTGGCGCGTACCCGACCACGTTGCCTTCCGGATTTTCTGCACTGACTGGAAGCACCGACCCGACAAGCGCGAATTTCGGGAACTATCAATTCACCGACGGCTCCATCGAGGTCTTCGTCCCATGCTTCTACTATCGCTTCGGGAATGCCGCCAGTCCGCGCTACGCAACCTATGGAGCCAATGCCATTGATGTGGTGGGGGTGGATACTTATGCGACCGAGGCGGCGGCTAATACGGCAGGTTACGCGATGCACCGGGCCTTCAAGGATGGGGGCGCAAACAAGAGCGGATTCTTCATCGACAAGTACCTCGCCAGTCCGAATGGCACCACGTCGTGCAAATCCGTCGCCCTGGGCGTGCCGATCTCGTTGACTTCGAGTGCTGGATACACCATGAGCAGCGGCATGACGGGGTGTTCCGGCATTCTGGCGGATGCAGTGGTTCTTTCGCGCTCGCGGGCATCAGGGACATTCAATTGTGCCTCGGTGTTTATGTACTCCGCGCTTGCATTGCTCTCGCTCGCACACGCTCAAGCCAGCACGAGCGCGACCTACTGCGCCTGGTATGACGCGGCTGGAACGATGAATTTTCCGAAGGGCTGCAATAACGGTTCGCTCGCCGATACCAATGACGCGACGGTGACTTACACCACAGCCGGAGACTCCGGGGCATCCGCGAAACCAAAGACCGGCAGCGGGTCGCCTTTCGCCAAGACTACCCACAACGGCCAAGCGTGCGGGGTTGCGGACCTCAACGGTTCGATGTATCAGGTGCTCCTCGGCATCACCAGTCCAGGTGCGAACGCGACGGATACTACGGTCGAGGCAGACGGAAACTCCTACGTCCTTAAAACCACGGTCGCGCTATCGAGCTTGACTGGAGGGTACGGTGGTGCGACAGACGCGTGGGGGACAGCAGCAAATCTCGCCACCAACTACGATGCAGTCACCGGTATCTTCCCGTGGGGCTCGACTACTGGATGGGCATATTTTGGCAACGG
>JAKBDW010000562.1:0-9398 GCA_021834245.1 Pseudomonadota bacterium | reverse complement strand
AGCTCAAGAATGTCTTACGCACGGTTATTCCTTTCCGATCTCAAGAACATATTCGTTAAGAAAGCGCCCATGCCGAGCCTCGAATGTCCGGAGGCAAGTAAAGCCAAGTCGCTGATAAAACCTGTTGATGGCATCATTATTGTCCGTATCAGTAGTGAGCATGACCCGAACCGCGCCTCGCTCCTTCGCGGTGGCAATAAACCTGCCTACCAACCGCGACCCAACGCCGGCGCCGGCAGCGCCAGGAACCACGGCCAAGGATGAAAGTTCGGCCGTGCCAGGGTCAGGCGTTCTTTGCGCATATCCCCCTGCGCGGCGATAGTTGGCAAGAAGTATGATCAGGCGCTGTGGTCGCCTCACAATGCCGGCACAAGCAGCCAACCCCAGTCTCACCCGGTGGCGGCGTAGCATACGATAAAACGAACTAGGGCCAACGAACCCCGCTACGAATCCGATGCACCCCTTCTCGCCGTTTTCGGACAGTAGGACGCCCTGCGGGTATTCAACAACGCACCGGTAGTATTCTCGTAAAAACCAAGGCCCAAGCTGCGCCATGAAGAAGCCGGGAAATGCTGCCAAGTGGACCGAGACGACTTCGTCAAGAGTCGCCAAGCGAGACCTCATCGTTAAAGAGCAGCCGTTCATATGCTCCCGTAGTGGTAGCACGATCAAAGGCCTTTTCAAAATAGGCCCGCCCACGTCGCCCCATATCCAGGCGCATTTCAGGATCGTCAGCGAGGTCCTGGATAGCCTTAGCCAGTTCGGCGGAATCCGTGCACAGGGTCACTCGACCACACTCGCCTAGCCGGAGCATTTTCGCCGTATCACTTTCCGGGGCAACGGAAGCGATGACCGGCCGCCCGGCCGCGAGGTAACCAAGAACTTTGGATGGAATGGAGGTCTTTCCCGCCTCGGGGAGAAGCGTCACCAAGCCCATGTCGGCCGTTGCGAGGACTTCATCTAGCACGCTGGCAGGTTGAAAGGGCAAAAACCATAGATTCATCAGATCCAAGCGGACAGCAGCATCTTGAATGCGATCTTTAATAGGCCCTTCACCCACGATTAGGATTAGGATGTCCTTGCGAGAGGCTAGGCGGCGCGCCGTCTCGATAAGAACCTCTGCGCCGCTGATATACCCAATGGTTCCGGCATACAACGCGACGAAAGTTTCCGTCGCAATTCCGTGTTCCCTCCGCCATGTGTTGTCGCGAGGCTTGGGTTGAATTTTTCTCCCATCGAGCCAGAACGCTACAACTTCGATCTTCTCTGGCCGCATGCCCCTCGCAAGAATCTCCGCTTTGAGTCCCTCGCTCAAGGTCACAATAGAATCGCTCAGGCGGCAAAGCACTGTGTCAGCCATCCGCAGAACGTGATACGGCACTCCCCGACTGATGAGCCCAGCATTTGCTGCGGCCTCTGGGTGAAGGTCAAAAATGGCGTATACAAAGCGTGCCCTCTTAATCTTCGCCAACAGCCACGCGGCCCAGGTGCCAAAGACTGGAGTCGAAAGACACAACACCGCGTCATACGACCCCGATCTTGCACCGGCGATCATCGCATTAAGGCCGAACGTGAAGTAATACCAAAGGCGCCAGAGCATTCCCTCGCGCGGGTGGATGCTATGGCCGCATCGCATGACGCGGAAGCCCCGAGGATCCTGTTCAACGGATCGCCACCGGGCGTGCCAGCCCGGGAACAGAACGCCCGCCGGATGATTTGGCCAGCCCGTGATTACCGTTACCTGGTGCCCCCTCGCAGCCAAGTCCTCAGCGAGCTCTGAAACCATCACCCCGGCTGGTGCGTGCTCGGGAGGATAGACATAACTAACGATCAAGGTGGAATGTGGCTGCCCCTCCCGACTATCTTCCGTTTCGGAGTCCTTCATATATTTGAGGCCTTTGTCTTGTATCGCGGGGATGAAGGGGCCACTCCTAATTCCGCTTGCAGCTCGATTTGTGACCTCTTAACAACTGAACCTTAAGCAACCTCTCTATTGATTCGCCGAAGAGCAGGCTCCCGAATGATCGAACCAGCACTTTAAATGTATCGCATACAAAGAAGGGAATGCGCGCTACTTTGGGCGCGCAAAGCACTGCGTAGTGCCATTTGTATTTCAAACAGTTTCCAGATCTTATACTAAATAAGGAGCGCCACACATCTAGAAAACTGAGGTCGGCATTCAAGTCGCTGCCAACTCCCGTGGTTTGCACATTGTGAAATACGTAAAGCTCCTTTGAAAGCAAGACCCGAATTCCCTTCCTTTTTAACCGATACGAATACTCTGAGTCTGCATGATAATGTGGCAACTTGTCCGCGTTTACCGTACCATATTTCTTTATTGCGCTCACTGGCGTGAAGGTCATTGTTCCAGGAAGAAAATCGACCTCGGCGATATTGCTGTCCAGTCCCCCCGTTCCCTCATCGATAAGGCCAGGCCACCAGATGCGCTCCGTCAATGCTAAAGGCCAGCACGACATTCTCCACCCGGTGTGAACGATTGTTTTCCTGTCGGCGCTGCTAATTGAAATTGCTCCAAGCATGCATTCTTGATGCTTGTCTAGAAGACCCGATGCGATCTGAAATGCATCCTTCGGCAATACCACATCGTTGTTTAAAGTGACTACGTAATCGTCTATGCCAGCAGCTGGTAGGCACGCCATAACTCCTTTCTTTATAGCACCAGCCCACCAAAGCGTACCATCCCCATCAACGAATACAATTGGTAAGCATGCCCCATACCTGGCCCGGATGATCTCTTGGGTACCGTCAGTAGAACCGTCGTCAACGATCAAAATGCTAGCGATGTAATCTCGCTGAGCAAGGATGGAATCCAGGCACTTGACGGTCTCTTCGACCCTGTTATGGACAGGGATCACCAGAAAGAAGCGCTTCATGTCCTAAATCCGGCCGCAATCGCTTAGTAGGTGGTCGTAAACCTTGCCCACTTCTTCTGAAAGTTTACGTGCATTGAAGGTTGCCTCAATTCGTTCTCTACCTGCCTGTCCCAACCTGCATCTGCGCTCACTGTCCATGGCAACATTTTCTACCACTTTGGCAAGCATCTTTGCGTTCTGTAAAGGAACAAGAACCCCTGTTTCTTCATTTAGCACAATCTCTGGATTGCCACCTACTTCCATACAGACAACCGGCTTGGCGGCAGCCATCGCTTCGAGGATGGCTAGTGATTGGTTTTCATGCAGGCTTGGATGCAATAGGAAATCACAGGCACGATACAAAGGCCACATGTCCGACTCCTGACCATGAATGCGGATGAGCCCTTTCTCCATCCACGGTTCCAGCGCAGCTTTGACTTGTTGTTCGAAAGGAACCTGCCCGGCCATCATCAGTCGCAAAGATGGCACATGTGCCCAGTCAATGAACTCTAACGCCTGAGCCAGGAGAAGCATACCCTTCTCCCTTGTCATTCGACCAACGCAAAGCGCGATTACCTCATCGCCTTCAAATCCCAGGCGCTTCCTCGCCACCTTCGGATCAATATCGACTGTTGGTGGGATTACAGCGTTGGGGATTGTTCCATAGTTGTTTTTTGCCCAACACCTAACCATGGCTTTCTTTGAGCCATAGTTAGACACAGTATAGACACCATCAGCCATTAGTATGGTGAGCGGCTCTAGTAGCCATCCTGAGACAATACGCTTTGCTATGGGGCTGTATCTGTTGTCGCTGGCAAAGCCGTGAACAGACAGGAGCACTGGCTGCCTCTGATAGCATCGAACAGCTAAAGCCACGTGAAAGCCATCGGCCTGCAGGCCATGGATGTGAACTAGATCGGGCGCCTTGCACCTCACAGCTTTACCCAATTCGGTTATGACCCCGGCACTTAAACACCTAGTTCTGCGCGGATACATAATGGTACTGAACCTGTACTTCTCAGTCAGAGGCGAACCCGTTAAATATGAGATGTATTTCCAAATGCCGCCGGCCTGCTCAGGCGTCGTGCATACATGCAGAATATGTGGCTGCATCAACTCTCTCATGGCAAGTATGCCCTTCTAAACATAAGCAGAAAGGCATGCCCGCAAGGGAATAACCGTTTCTTCCGCCCTGAGTTCATTCCAGAACTATCCGTTGCCCGCTCGTTTGAAACTCATTTTGAGCTACGGCAACCTCGACGGCTGCCCAGCGACGATCTGCCGAACATGCCTGGATTCTGTCCCGACCAAGCCTACATCAGAACTCCAGGCATAAGCCATGATAAGCCAGAACAGCTTCATATAGTACCAAGATACAAACATGTTCATCAACAACATCGTTGCCACTAAACTAATCGGTAGTTGCCCCCGCGAAGTTTCTCTCGCAAGCCATGCCTGCCGCGCGCAGATTATGATAGCCAGCATTAAGGGAAGACTACCTATGAAGCCGTTATCGATAAGGGAGCCGAGGATAAGGTTATGAGCCTCTACCATGCCATCATGCCCCAATCGAGTCCCCAACTCCCATCGCGCCGAAGCAACCCCCCATCCTAAGAGCGGCTTCTCTCGCACCATCTCGATGGCGATTGGATAGATATCGTATCTCGCTTCTGAAGCATGAAATTGCTCCAGCCACTTGAAACGCTCTTCCAAGATGCTCCCTTGGCTGACTGCCCACCAGCCAGCACAGGCAAGCCCTGTCACCATTAAAATCTTCTTTGTCTTACTTATCCTTTTCCCTGAAGACACCGCAATTACAGTCGCCCCTAATAGCACACCCAAGACCGCGTTTCTTGAGCCGGTCCGGATGATCGCCGAGGCCATCAAGATCGACAGGCCCCCCACAGCCATGGCATAAGGGGCACCCGCTCCCGTTCGACGGCGCATTCGTAAAGCCAGGTAGTCGTGCCACATAGTGAGAAGGCCGATTGCCAAGGTGCCGGCAAAATAGTTTGGATCTTGCCCAAGAGCTGACTCCCGGTGGCCAAAGATGACTTCCTCCGTCTTAAACATCCCGAACCAGTTAAGCCCTGCCAAGACCCCACAAGACAAATAAAAGCCTCTCCAAGCGATGGCGGCCAACTCGCCCCGCTTAAGCAAGCTCGATGCTATCCAGAAGACTATACAGAGCTGGCACAGAGTTAGACCTTCCTGAACTAGCTGGCCGCTAGCGAGAAAGCCCACCTTCAATGAAAACCCAACAGACAATGCGGCGATCACAAGGTTCGCTACGAATAACCCAAGTGCCCAACCGCGGCCTGCGCGCCATAGCCGAGGGGTGAGCAAAAAGGCCACTCCCAAGGCGAGCCCTATCCCACGGCTCATTGTAAATGCCGCGTTTCTTGACCCCGTCAGAATCGTCTCGAAAGGGAGTGACACAAACAATGCAATTAGGAGCAGGCTGGCAGGGCTCCTCCAAGAACGGGTTACAAGTGGCGCTTTTGCCTGCATTTGCCCTGCCAGCAAATAATCCTTTCCCATGCTCGCCTCAATGGCTCCAAGCGCCGCGCTTATCGATGCCCTGCCAGACGGAGTTCGACTTCTGATAAGCGCTTCCTCTCGTCGTAAAGTATTGTCTCGTGCTGGAGAATAACTTCGAGCGGCCACCTAGCTCTCAAATTCCTCGCAGGGTTTCCAGCTACAATCATATAGGGCGCAATTGATTTCGTTACGACTGAACCGGCGCCGACAACTGAACCTCGTCCCACCGTTACACCCTTCAGGATGGTCACTCTGGCACCAATCCAGACATCGTCGGCGATAGTTACGTCCTCGTCGTCTTTTCCCCGTTTAGCATGCACGTCACACATAAACTGGCCTATTTCGCCAATGTTATGGTTGCCGGTCATGACTACCAATCCTGGTCCGATAATAACCTTGCTGCCTATTGTCAAATGGGCATCCGTGGCCCAGAGTATCGCGCCACGTCCTATCAGCACGTCTGACCCCACGGTAGTATTCTCATACGTGAACGAATCGGTGGCACAAAAACTGACCCTTGCTCCACAGGAACGAAATCTATAGCTGTGGACTCTTTTTAACAAGCCGCCTTTGGCAACGCCGGCCCACTCAATAGAGCGAGCTAATTGGATTAGAGCCTTTCTCCACGCCATCCGAATATCTGCGCTTATAATCTTAATCATATAGCCCTGCTCTCCTCGCCAAATGAATTATCGCTGCCCTTTATCCGCACCGTGGCCCCGGCTTTCTAGCTGGGTCAATATACCCCTCGCTCGACAAACGAAGGTGTGCGCCGATGTTACCTTTAAATGGCCCGTTAAAGCAACGCGCTCCACCATTGGCTGATCATTAAGGAGCGCTTCAATTGTGTTTACGAGTCCACCTTCTTGAAATGGAATGTAGTCATCATAAGGACGCAGCCATTCTGCCAAATAGGGCCTTCCATCTACTACCTGGCAGGTCCCAGCAGCAGCAATGGAGAAGAAGGCCGGATTGACTGGCCTTCTCCCATCGTCCTGCAAGATGTTTACGCAAATCCTGGCGCTGGCTATCTGAGTGGCCAACTCACTCTCTGGCAATCGTGGCGCAATCCACTTCGCTCGGAAGCCAAGAGAGAGACGCCAGTCCGAGATCCGATTCCCGGTAGACCCGATAAAGCCAATCTTCCAAGACTGCAGGGGATTCGACCTGCAGAGATTAAGAACTTGGTGCTGTCTGTACAAGTAGCGAGGGCCTAATGTCCCGATAGCCAACACATCCAAGTTCTTGTTTTTCCTTGGCCTGTAGATGTGCTCGTCAACACCAAGAGGCAACCATTGAGCCGACGGGTGGAAGCATTCGGCATCCCATCCATCAATGACGAACACCAGGTCGCAAAACTCAAAGATCTCCTTTTGAGCTGGTGCCCTTTCTAGAGAATCAATTGCCCACGCTACCTTACTGCAGCGTGTTCTCTGAAGAAGGCTCTTGTTATCTGGGTCCAATCTATGCCCTTTTAAGAAGAGAAGCGCGTCGACATCTACTCCCTCCATAAGCTGTCGCAAGTCCATCCGCAGCGTTTTGTTAAACTCTTTGGCGCAGGCCTCCTCATAATACGAGTCTCGGTCAAACAATCGGTAGAGCTTCGTGCTTGGTGAAGGATCATTTGCTGGCCCATACTGCAACAAGGTGACTGACCAACCGAGGCTAGCAAACGCCTCTTTCACGCTATGCGAGATCGACCCACACTCAGGGGCAACGATAGCCAAATGCCGCAATTGGCTAGCTCATTTGCTTCGCTGGCATGTTGCATAAGTTCATTGGGAGTTCCCTATGTATGTTGCTCAAGCATTGGATGAAGGGCTGTCGGCCGTGCCACACAAAAATCTTCATGGCTGTGAGCAGCGCGGCCGGCACCACCATGGAACAGCTAGGGAACGACCGCGTGGAAATAAAGACTTCGGCGTCTTCCATTGCACTCGCTTCGTGCGCGCCAGGAACTTCCCCACGTCCCCACTGGAAAGCAGCGGGACCGCCTCGCGAACCCTGTCCTCGCTCCAGGTCCACCACTCGATTTCCAGCAACCGCCTTACCACGTCGCCATCAAAGCGATATCTCACCACCCTGGCTGGACACCCCGCCACGATGGCATACGGAGGGACATCATGGGTAACAACCGACCTCGCCGCCACAATTGCACCATGGCCTATGGTAACCCCTGAAAGAACCAGTGCATCCATACCCAGCCACACATCACAACCCACGTTAATGTCCCCCTTGGTCGTCGGCATCCCGTCCTGGAAGGCGCCAGGGAGGTGCCACCAGGCCCGAAAAGGGTAAGTGGAAACCCAGTGAGCTGGGTGGACGCCTCCCGTGAGAAACGTAACGCCAGGGGCGATTGAACAGTAGGCGCCGATTCGGACTCTCGCTTCGCTGCCACGAAACACGACAACCCTCGGGATTCCGTAGCTGTGGCACCCTATTTCCAAAATCCCGCTCCTGCGGAGCGACTTGATAACCCTGAACGCGGCCTGCCTCTCCAAAAGGTCATGTAGCCAGGCAACCCAGCGTTGAAGCATGTCACGCATTAGCATGCCTCACGGGCTGCATACCACACTCTCCCGAACTGAGGCATTCGCTTTCCGAAAGTGGCGCAGAGGCCACTGACACCTGACGTTTGACAGCGTCTGCGATGCGTTTTGCCGAGTCTGCCCCGAATGCAACGCAAAATTGATCCACATACTTCTCCGCTGCATTAGTCAGGTGATTGCGATATTGCTCGTCGTCCAGAATTCTGCAAAGGAGCCCGGCCAATTCACTGGAGGATCGTGCGTGGGGGCAGCCAGCGTGAACCACAAGATCCGAGCAGATGCAATTAGGCACCGCCTCCGTGTCGAGCAGAATCGCATGCCGGTGTTTGACAAGGGCGTCGGCGCCGACGCCGGTGCCATGGACGACGACCACATCGGCGGCGGCCAACGACTCATCCAGGGTAGCGGCCAGACTGTCCATGAATCGCATGCCAGGATGGCACGCCATGACCTCGGCGCAGTCCTTTAACCTCTCCGACGGATGCAAGCGGACCACCCCCGTGATGCCCTCCAGCTTCTCAGCCGCCTGGCAAAATAGCTTCAGGTATTTCAACCGCTCGGCTTCGGGTGTCGAAGCGAACAGGACCACGGGCACTTCCGGGTCAAGCCCTAAACGCAGTCGTGCATCATGACTGTTTAGCGGCAGTTCCCGCGTAAGCCGTGGGCACCCAGCCGCGATGACCTTGTCGGGCGGTTCCCCGGCCATCAAGAGTTTGGCACGGTCGAGGTCGCCCCAACAAGCGATGAGATCTGCCTGGACCGGCGAAAAACCTAGCGCGTCCTCGTGCATGATGCCATGTGTGAGGGTCAGTGCCGGGATGCCCAACCGCCTTGCGGCCAGAATCAGGCATGACCACATATGGTTCCGGTCAAAGTCGGTGACCACGGCGCTGGGTGCCAAAATTCTGAGCGTCTCAAGAGCACCTGCTACCCATTGGCTCGCCACCATGAGAGCCAGGGACAACACCTCGGCACCTCCAGTGGGTAAGCGGTGCTTCTGACACAAGGCGCGTATCTTCGTTTTCCAGAGAGGCGCGCAACGGGTATACTCGGCCCGCCAGCCACGCACATCGTACCTTTGAAACTCTCTCCATGCTATGAAATAGGCCCCAGCAGGCCGCGCAGCGCGTATAACCTCGGGCCTGTACCCAGCAACTACCGTACACAACCCATCCCCGATGGCGTGGATGACGGGAATCACAAGGTCTCTAAAGCGCGGCGAAGCGTCAAGCCACGCCACAAAAATTTTGCCCTGCGGCAGGGGCGGCAAGGGGCCGTGCGCCCTGCGCGGAAGAAACCAGTGCCGCGCCATGAGGAGACGGTTCAGACAGCGGCGACGCCAGCGCCAATCGCCTTGTCCGCTGAGAAACTCAATCAGCAAGCAGTCGTTGAGGGTAGCTCCCAAGGGAAGGCCCATGAAAAGGGGCTCTGACAG
>JAKBDW010000010.1:0-9465 GCA_021834245.1 Pseudomonadota bacterium | reverse complement strand
GGGCTTACCGTAACCAGCGGACTTGCCCTAGGCATCGACGCTTGTGCCCATCGCGGCGCACTTGCCGCCAGCGGCGCCACGCTTGCCGTTTCCGGCACCGGAGCGGATCGCGTTTATCCGTCGCGGAACCTGGAGCTTGCTCACGAAATCTTGCGTTTCGGGGCGATCGTATCGGAGTTGCCGCTCGGAAGCGGTCCCCGGGCCGAACATTTCCCACGACGCAATCGCATCTTGAGCGGTTTGAGTCTCGGTGTACTCGTGGTGGAAGCTGCGCTGCACAGCGGGTCTCTGATCACCGCGCGTCTTGCGGCGGAACAGGGACGCGAAGTCTTTGCCATCCCCGGTTCGATTCATTCGCCGTTAGCGCGCGGTTGTCATGCCCTCATTCGGCAGGGCGCCAAGCTCGTCGAAAGCGCGGCCGACGTGCTGGAAGAGCTCGCCGCGCTCGCGCCTGGTTCGGGTAGCAGTCATCCGAAGGCGACGCCCGATGCTGTGAACGAAGCGTCCTGAGCGCTGTCTCATGTCAGATGATAGTTGCTGCCGCTGACCGTTGCATTCGTCTGTGCAAGTTCATGCCGGCGTTTTAGTTCTGGCGCATGACAGATTGACGGCAAGGGCCATTTCCTCCATGCTGTTAACAATAGAGTTGTTTGGGCTTTTCGAAGCCCGCTCTGGTGGGGAACGCCGGCGATCTCCTGAATAAGGTTCGATGATGAAAGAAAATATGCTGGATGTGCTCATGTACCTGTTCGAGAACTACATGGATGAAGGTCCTGAGTTCAGCCCCGATCAGGAGACACTCGTTGCCGAGTTGTATCAGGCCGGTTTTCCGCGCGGCGAAATCAAGAAGGCGTTTTCCTGGCTCGAGGGGTTGTCCAGCTTGCGTGAAGACGGTGCGAGTGTTCCAAGCGCAAGCAGAGCGTCGTCGCTGCGCTGCTATTCGGCCCAGGAGCAGAAAAAACTCGCCCTGCAAGCACGCGGCTTCGTCCAATTTCTCGAGCAGAGCGGTGTGCTTGATTCATTCACCCGCGAGCTGGTAATTGACCGCGTCATGGCCCTCGAAACCGAGGAAATCGGTCTTGAACAGGTGAAATGGGTCATCCTCATGGTGCTGTTCAATCAGCCCGGCCACGAGCAGGCTTACGCATGGATGGAAGACCTCATCTTTGACGGGACCCAGGAACATCTTCACTGATTGGCAGCGCCGGATTGGTGTCGCATCGCCCCGTCTTTTCTCACACCTACTTGACAAGTTGCACTGTCTGACGGCAACAATGCGAACTGGGAACGGTTCCGACGACTTGTGTCGGCCCGAAAAAGACCCAGGGGCGTTTAATCACCGATGCCGAAAAATCTGATCATTGTGGAATCGCCGGCGAAAGCCAAGACCATGTCCAAGTATCTGGGCAAGGATTTCACCGCGCTTGCTTCTTATGGTCATGTGCGCGATCTGGTGCCGAAGAAGGGCGCGGTCGACACAGATCACGACTTCGACATGAAGTACCAGTTAATCGAAAAAAACAAAAAACACCTCGATGCCATAATCAAGGCAATGAGCGGAGCAGATGCGCTGTATCTCGCGACCGACCCGGATCGCGAAGGCGAAGCAATCTCCTGGCATTTGTACGAAATCCTCAAGGAGCACGGTGCACTGGACGCCAAGCCGGTTCATCGCGTCGAGTTCTATGAAATAACGAAGCAGGCCATACAGAAAGCGATCCAAGAACCGCGTGAGCTGTCATTGAATCTCATTAATGCGCAACAGGCGCGGCGCGCGCTGGATTACCTGGTGGGCTTCAATTTATCGCCATTGTTGTGGAAAAAGGTGCGCCGCGGTTTGTCGGCCGGACGAGTGCAAAGCCCCGCGCTGCGGCTGATCGTGGAGCGCGAAGAGGAGATCGAGCGCTTCAAGTCGCGCGAGTACTGGACAATCGAATCCGACCTGACGACGAAAGGACAGAATTTCGTCGCCAAACTGACCTATCTGCGCGGCGAGAAACTCGAGCAATTCTCCATCGAGGACGAAAGCCGGGCCGCGGAAGTCGAAGCTGAGCTTCTCAAGCATGCGCAAGGGCGCTATGTCGTCACGGCGGTGGACAAGAAACAACGAAAGCGCAATCCGTCCCCGCCATTCACCACCTCAACGCTGCAACAAGAGGCATCACGAAAACTGGGTTTTACGGCACAGCGCACGATGCGAACCGCGCAGCAATTGTATGAAGGTGCGGACATCGGCGGTGAAACCGTCGGCCTCATTACCTACATGCGTACTGATTCGGTCAATCTCGCGTCAGAAGCCCTAAACGAGATACGTGCCCTGATCAGCAAGCGCTATGGTGACGACAATCTGCCGGAAGCGCCGCTGCTCTACAAAACAAAATCCAAGAACGCTCAGGAAGCACACGAGGCCGTGCGACCGACTTCAGTCGAGCGCATTCCCGAGCAGATCAAAACGCATCTCACGCCGGATCAGTTCAAGCTGTATGAGTTGATTTGGAAGCGCACGATTTCGTGCCAGATGACACCAGCCGTCCTGGATACGGTTGCGGTCGACCTCGAGGCTGGCACCGGCAACGTTTCGCGCGCCACGGGTTCAACCGTGGTTAAGCCCGGTTTCATGGCAGTCTATCAGGAAGGGACAGACGAAAAGCGGCCCGAGGACGATGAGGAGGCGCTGCTGCCGGCGATGCTCAAAGGCGAGTTTGTGGACCTGCGCGGCATCCGCAATGAACAGCACTTCACCGAGCCGCCGCCGCGCTTTACCGAGGCAAGCCTGGTCAAGGCGTTGGAAGCATATGGCATAGGTCGTCCCTCTACCTACGCGACCATCATTTCTACGCTTGAACAGCGCGAATATGTAACCTTGGACAAGCGTCGATTTCAGCCAACCGATGTAGGGCGAGTGGTTAACAAGTTTCTGTCGGAACACTTCCAGAAGTACGTGGACTACGATTTTACCGCCCGGCTGGAAGACGATCTGGATGCGGTATCGCGCGGTGAGCGGGCCTGGAAACCTCTGCTTCAGGATTTTTGGAGCGAATTCAAGGACCAGGTAGTGCAGAAAGAAAGCGCTGAGCGTCCGGGCGTGGAGATGCTGGAAGAGAAATGCCCGAAGTGCGGAAAGCAGCTTTCCAAGCGGCTTGGCCGCAATGGCTATTTCATCGGCTGCACCGGCTATCCGGAGTGCGATTACACACGCAACGTGGATGACGAGGCTGGCGCAAGCATCGAGCCACAGATCGTCGAGGGTCGCAGCTGTCCCAAGTGCAATTCGCCGCTGGTCATCAAGCGGGGGCGCTACGGCAAGTTTATCGGCTGCAGCAATTATCCGAACTGCAAACACATGGAGCCGCTGGAAAAGCCCGCGGATACAGGCGTGCAATGTCCGGAGTGCAAGCAGGGCACCATGCTCAAACGGAAATCGCGCTACGGCAAGATTTTTTATTCATGTTCGCGCTATCCGGACTGCAAATATGCGGTGTGGAACCAACCGATCGCTGAGCCTTGCCCAAAGTGCGGGCATCCGATTCTCACGATCAAGACCACCAAGCGTCGTGGGACGGAAAAGGTCTGTCCACAAAAGGAATGCGGTTTCGCCGAGCCGTTCGAGGGCGAAGTGCCTGGTGCGGATAGCTCGGCGGTGCAGGGAGTTTAGGGTTGGCGCCGTTTCTAATTTAGCTAATGGTGATGTCCGCCCGGACCGTGGACGTGGCCATGATCAAGCTCTTCACTGGTCGGCGCCCGCACTTCCACGATCTCCACGTCGAAGTGCAGCGTTACGCCAGCCAGTGGATGGTTGGCATCAATCGTTACACTTTCGCCGTCAACGTTGGTGACGGTCACGACGCTGATTCCATCCGACGTCGGGGTCTGGAACTGCATGCCTACCTCGATTTCCTGCGAGCTCTCGAAGCGATCACGAGGAATTACCTGGGAAAGTGAATCATCGCGTTCGCCATAAGCTTCCTTTGGCGCCACGGTAACTTTCATGCGATCGCCGACGGTTTTTCCCGTGAGCGCGCTCTCCAGGCCGGGAATGATGTTGCCGGCGCCATGAATATAGGAGAGTGGCTCGCCACCGACGGAACTGTCGATCACTGTGTTGGTGTCGTCAGTAAGCGTGTAGTTGAAGCTGACAACGGTGTCTTTAGCAATCCGCATGATCTGCCTTTGTCACAATTTTAGGGGGCGGTCGAGACAACCGCTCTATTCATGGGCCTTTAAGAAAAATTCGATCACGCCAAGCGTGGCCAAACTTGCATACCCATTTTGCCATGTGAGCCGCAGAAAGTCGCGGACTTTGCCGACGCACTGGCGCCATATGCGGGCCGGGGTGTTGTGCAGAACCATATTTGCGCCAGCGGAGCAAGCTCCGACGCCGCGACAAGCCACTGCCTATGTGCATAACATATGCACCGCGTTTGGTGATCTTGGCCATGTCGTGATAGAAACCGCGCATGGCCACAGGAGTCAGTCATGAACGCTCTGGGTATTGGGAAACCGCGGGTATCTAATAGCACCATCCGGGCGCTGTTGGCGCTCGGCGTTGCCGCGGTGCTGACGGCATGCAGCTGGTTGTTTCCACCACCGGCTGGGATCGGCCCGCAAGTGGCGTGGTCGGAACTGCCAGGGTGGGAAGCCGATCACCAGGCAAAGGCATGGCCGGCTTTGCTCAACGGTTGTGCCAAGCTGCCAGCTCGCGACGCGGCATGGGTACCTATTTGTCTGGCCGCCCAGGCGCTGCCTCCAGTGCCCGACGATGCCACCGCGCGCCAATTCTTCGAGCAGCATTTTCGTGCTCACGAGATGTATGGACCGGACGGCCAGCGCGAAGGTCTCATTACCGGTTATTACGAGCCTGTGCTTAACGGCAGCCTTACGCCGGACGCCCGCTTCAGATTCCCGCTGTACCGGCGGCCCGACAACCTCGTGACCATAGATCTTGGCTCGCTCTATCCGCAATTGCGGGGAAAGCTGTTGCGTGGGCGGCTCGATGGCGATCGTGTGGTGCCGTATTTCAGTCGCAGGCAGATTGGTGATTCCTCGGCGCCGCTGCAGGGCCAGGAACTGCTTTGGGTCGACGACCCAGTCGCCTTGTTCATGCTGCAAATTCAAGGTTCAGGCCTGGTACGACTCACCGACGGAAGTTTAATAGCGGTCGGTTACGCGGATCAAAACGGTTATCCGTATCAGGCCATCGGGCAGCGTCTGGTGCAGATGGGCGCATTGAAGCCCGATGCCGTGACACTTGAAACCATCCGGCAGTGGCTGGCCGCGCACCCCGATCAGGCGGAATCGGTTCTCAACAGCAATCCGAGTTACGTATTTTTTCGCTTGCGCGATTCCAGCCTCCCCGGGCCCATTGGTTCGCTCCAGGTGCCCTTGACTCCACAGCGCAGCATTGCGGTTGATTCCGCGGATATTCCGCTAGGGATGCCGGTCTGGATCGATACCACCCTACCGGGTGACACGCACCCCTACCAGCGTTTGGTGATGGCTCAAGATACTGGCGGGGCTATCAAGGGCGATGTGAGAGCCGATCTGTTTTTCGGCCGCGGTAGCGCGGCCGAACAGTCGGCGGGCGCGATGAAACAGCCGGGCCGTCTATATGTGCTGTTGCCCAATCCCTGATCGAAATGGCGCGCCGGACCTTCAGTGCACGTACGCATCAGCGCACCTCGCAATGCGCTGAACCGGATACAAGCTTAACTCGCCGCGAGCGAGCGTCGCGCTGCCGACCAACTGTCCAATGGTGGCAGCCTGTTGGACGGTGGGCGGAGCCTGCGTGTTCGTCGGCATCTCGTGCAATCGCAAG
Source organism: Pseudomonadota bacterium (assembly GCA_021834245.1). GTDB lineage: Bacteria > Pseudomonadota > Gammaproteobacteria > Acidiferrobacterales > UBA6901 > JAJXUF01. The sequence continues at coordinate 3,650 of JAKBDW010000010.1, read as the reverse complement.
ACATCAACAAGCCCATCGACGTCTTGCATTTGTGCTTGCGGAACAAGTCTCCTGAGCGCCGCGCCATCCATGGACCAGCGGGCCAGGGTAAGTCGCGCCGTGATCCCAACAAGGTAAACCCAGGTGTTGCGGGCTGTCTCCATGGGCTCGGTGTAGTAGAACGGTGTATGCGTCGCAATCGGCAGACCGTTGAAAGCCGGTTCGGCGATGGCGATCGTGCGCAGCGTCTGCATTTGTACATAGCCCGCGACCATAACACCGCCGGGATAGAGCCTGGCCAGTTCCTGCAATAGGCGTCCTGCTGAAGTCCCCGCTTGCACGTTAATCCGTTTGATTGGCCGGACTCCCAGTGGGACATAGGCAAGGTAGTTGGATTGAAAATAGCGATTGTTCACTAATGCATAGTAATTGGGCGAAGCGCCATAAGTAGTGCGCAGCCACGCCTGGCCGCCAACGACCACTGCATCGCCCAGGCTTGTCCATCCACCAATTGCCGCCGTCCCCACTCCAAACTGGATCCGTGCAGCGTCGAAATAGCGATTGGCGAGCGAAGCGGGCACCACAGCTGCGGCGCGCGCGGCAGCATCACCGATGACGCAAGTAAGCGTCTGTCGCCGGTGGCGATGCGCGACAATGACCAGAGATCCGCCGCCGAGCGTCAGCAGCAGAGTGAAAATTATAGTTTTCGCCGCAGTCGTCCGCGTCATGCAACGCTACCTGGCATGCGATGTCCGATTCCAATCATTTGAATTCCACCGCGCCGCACAGATCATCAGCCGTTTCAAGCCGCTCCTCAATCGTGCGCGGAAGGTGAAACACGCGCCGAGCGCGCCGCCAGCATTGACAATAGTGTGTTGCCCACAAGCTCACGTCTCCAACCTTGCAACAGGCGGACGTCTGGTTCGCCCAGGACAAGCCGCTGAATCTCGCGCCGGGTGCCTAGCAGCGCCGAGCTTACGCGTTGCTCGTGCGCGATACGATCAACCTCCTTGGCCATGCGTCGACATAGTTCCATCTGGTCCGGCGAGAGAACAGGCGCAGTTTGCCAAATCGCTTCACCGGAAGCGTTGCCGCCGGTCGCAATCACACTAAGTATCTGCCCACCCCATTTTTGGCGAGCGCGGTCACCAATTCCCGATACCGCAGCGAGTTCGGCAATGTCGCGCGGCTCGCTGCGTGCGAGTTCAATCATTTCCGCATCGCGCATTACCCAATTGCGTGGCAAATTGCTGGTCTGCGCAGTGTTTTCGCGCCACTCCGCCAATTCCCGCAAGATCGCTTGCCCACGGCGCCCCAGCCGTTCGCCTGCCCCTATTCTTTGCCAAGCCTTGCGCGGATCATTTTCGTAAAGTTGCGGGTCCGTCAGGCGCGCAAAATCGGCACGCGGCCATTCGCTGCGGCCGGACTCGGCGAGACTGGCGGCCAGGTGCAAATAAACGTCGCACAAATAGCGCACATCGTCCGCCGCGTAACTCAACTGCTCAGCCTTCAGCGGCCTTGCCGACCAGTCCGTTCGGGTGTGCGTCTTGTCCAGAACGACGCCCGATATCTCCTTCACGAGAGCGGCATATCCGATTTGATCGTCATAGCCCAAGCACGCTGCAGCTATCTGAGTATCAAAAACAGGACGAGGAACCAGCCCTGTCTCGGCTGCGCTATCCACCGCTTGCCCCGGGTTCCTTCGCCGCAGGTCGTAAAATACCTCCAGGTCCTGACGCGCCGCATGCATGACCTTTAGAATATTTGTGTCAAATATCAGGTCGAGCAGTGGAGCAACATCGCCTACGCGCAACGGGTCAATGCATGCTATGAACCCGGGCACGGCAATCTGCACCAGGCACAGTTGCGCATAGTAGGTACGTTCACGCATGAACTCGGTATCGAGCGCAATCCATTCCTGGCTTCGGAATTGTGCGCAGACTTCCAGCAGATCAGCTTGTGATTCGACAAGTCGGGCAGACATTGAACAAGTCTATCAGATTGACGGCGTAACTCTTACGCCGCGGCCTGCTGCCGCTCGTGCTATGATTTTGCAGTTTCTGGTGTGCGGAGGCCGCGGTTTGAACAGGGCATTCATGGTCGTGGGCTGCTTGCTGCTGCTAAGCGCATGCAGCTTTTTCAGCAATGCGCCAGAAAGCCGGGCCACGCAATTTCTTAAAGTGCTTGTCACCGATCCGGGCGATGCTCAGCAGTTGCGCGGTCTTGCCGATGTGCCGGAAGGCGCGGATCCACAATCGGTTGTTCATGGGGTGTCAACGCAGGTTGCTCTCGATTATCTGCGTACCCTGCAGCGACAGGGGCAAAGGCAAGATTTCGGCATCGGACCGGTCCGTGTCCACGGAGCATCAGGCCGTGAGGTAACGGTGCTTGTTACGCCCAACAATCAACCCGCAGTGCGTCGCAGTGCAATTAGATTCCACGTTGAGCTGAAAGATGTGGCAACTCGCGGCTGGCTGGTCACGGCGGTGCAGGCGGAATAAACTACCACCTTACTTCACTTGCGCGCACCATGCCGACAATTCAAATTCTCCTAGACATCTGCCTTTTGCGTGGAAAGCCCCAGGATTTACCCGCTTCTCCGTCATTGGTGTGGCAGACAGCACTGTTATCAGTCCTGAGCGATTTTTTGATGGACAATTTGCACCCGAACGTCGCCATGCGCCTGCTTTTTGCCGCCACGCAGGCTGGATTGCTGGGCGCTGTGGTATGGGGCGCGCTGCAAATTCGTCGCCACCCGGAGCGCTGGATGCAGACGATTTCCCCGCTGTATGCGGCGGGTACCCTAATGAACCTGATTGCCTTGCCTGTATTCACTTTCGTTATCCCCCCGGGTACAGCGGCAGGAAACCACTGGACACTGATGTTCGGCGCGGCAATGACGGTGTGGTTCGTGGCGATCATGAGCAATGTGCTGCATCACGCCTTGGAACTGCCCGTGGGTCGAAGCGTCTTGGTGACCCTTGCCTGTCTGCTGATTTCCGGCATCGCGCTGGTGCTTTTGCTACCGATTCCGGGCATGCCCTAATGCACATTCATATTTTGGGTATAGGCGGAACCTTTATGGGCGGAGTCGCGCTACTTGCGCGCGAACTTGGCTACCGCGTCACGGGTTCTGACGCCAAGGTCTACCCGCCCATGAGCTCCCAGCTCGCCAACCACAACATCGAGATTTTCGAAGGTTATAAAGCCGAAAATCTTCGGACAGGACCGGATCTGGTGATCATCGGCAATGCATTGTCGCGCGGCAATCCGGAAGTCGAGGCGGTGCTCGATCAGGGCTTGCGCTATACCTCCGGTGCCCAATGGCTTGCTGACTCGGTTCTGGGGGGCCGCTGGGTATTGGCAGTTGCGGGGACTCATGGCAAGACCACCACCACCAGCATGCTGGCCTGGATACTGGAATACGCTGGGCTCGCACCGGGATTTCTGGTCGGAGGGGTTCCCGAGAACTTCGGCCGCTCGGCGCGCCTCGGCAATTTGCCTTTCTTCGTCATCGAAGCAGACGAATATGACACCGCGTTTTTTGACAAGCGCTCAAAGTTCGTTCATTACCGGCCGCGCACCGCAATCCTGAACAACCTGGAGTATGATCACGCGGACATCTTCCCCGATCTTGATGCAATCAAGCTGCAGTTCCATCACTTGGTGCG
>JAKBDW010000148.1:0-9494 GCA_021834245.1 Pseudomonadota bacterium | reverse complement strand
GCGTGAGGCTCTGCCAAAACTTATTGACGAAGTGGAGTGCGAAGTTGCCGCATCGTTTACGCCCTAGGGAGTATGCATCGTGGCGGCAGATGGACGTGATTCTGATGGACGCCATAGTTATCGAGCGTTCAACTTACCATTGCGCACCGCCGAGGAATCGAAACCCGCAATCGACCGCGGAGGTGTTTGAGGGTCCCTGAAGCATCCTCGCTTTTTCGAGTCACCCGGAAGCGCATTCAGATGAGCGGCCACTTTCTTTGAAAATAGACATCCATTCTTGCGACGATTTGGCGAAGCAATTGCGGCGTGCATGCTACCAGGGAATGGTTGTCTCCACGCCGACGACATGTTCCGCCATCGCCGCGGGCAAGAGGTCCGAATTGCAGCAGTGAGGATCTGGCGCATAGGTTTGTGCTTTCTTGTCGAGCACCGTTTGAGCATGGCAAACATTGCTGCGGGGATTGTTCTGGTGCGATGCAAAATGGCGTGACGCTCCGGCGCGCGCCGGGCGAAAGCTGATTGAATGGATGCCGGTCAGCCCCAGACCTTGTATTGCTTGAGATTAAGTAACAGAACAGAGGGTATGGCCTGGGTCCTGTCAGTTCTGCGGGAGCGTCTTGTCTCGCTCAATCATCGCATAGGCGGAATGATTGTGGATGGATTCGAAGTTTTCGGATTCGACCGTATACGCATCCACCCGCGGGTCGGCATTCAGCTGTGCGGCGACATCGCGCACCATGTCTTCGACAAATTTCGGATTTTCGTAGGCGCGCTCCGTCACGAACTTCTCGTCCGGGCGCTTTAGCAGACCATAGAGCTCGCTGCTGGCCTGTTTCTCAACCACGTCGATCAGGTCTTCGACCCAGACAAAGGTATTGGTGCGCACAGTCACGGTGACGTGTGAACGCTGGTTATGTGCGCCGTATTGGGAAATTTCCTTGGAACAGGGGCACAGGCTGGTAACCGGCACAATCACCTTGATGGTCATCACATGGGCGCCATCACGGATTTCCCCGATGAAGGTTACCTGGTAGTCGAGAAGGCTTTGCACACGGGATACGGGCGCGGACTTGTTGATGAAATACGGAAAGCTCATCTCGATATGGCCGGTCCTGGCTTCGAGGCGCTCGCTCATTTCGGTCAACATGTCCTTGAACGATTCGACGGAGATTTCCGGGTCGTGGCTATTCAAGATCTCCACGAACCGTGACATATGGGTGCCTTTGAAGTTGTGCGGCAGTTCCACATACATGTTGAAGTGGGCAATAGTGTGCTGTTCTCCCTGGCTGCGGTCTTTTACGCGCACGGGGTGGCGAATGTCCTTGATTCCGACCTTGTCGATCGCAATGTGGCGTGTGTCAGCCTTGCTTTGGACGTCTGCGATTGGAGCGGTAGCGGATTGACTCGCATGCTTCACGGTTGCCTTCATCGTTCGTCCTCTTTGCCTTGCCACTACGTGACTATTGTTGACTATTTTAGTCAAGTTTAAGCTGTTCCCGGAATTCTGGCAACCCCATCGGCCATCGCATTTTGGATGGTGCGCCTAATTCCGGCTGCATCCAGTCCACAAAGGGCAAGCAATTCATGGCGTTCGCCCTGTTCAACGAAGCTGTCGGGTAAGCCAAGGTGTATTACCGGTATACTAATTCCGGCAGCGGCCAAGGCTTCCGTCACCGCACTGCCAGCCCCTCCGAGAACAGTATTTTCTTCGACTGTGACAAGCAAAGCATGGTTCTGCGCCGCGGTAACCACCATTTCGGCGTCGAGCGGTTTGACGAATCGCATGTTCACGACCGTGGCATTGATCTCTTCGGCTGCGGCCAGCGCTGGTTCCAGCATAGTCCCGAAAGCAAGTATGGCCACGCTCTTGCCGCGTCGGCGCAGCTCAGCCTTGCCAATGGGCAGGGCGCGCATCAGCGTTTCTGTTTCGACTCCCGGGCCGCTGCCGCGCGGATAGCGCACGGCGGCAGGTCCGTCCAGACAGAAGGCGGTGTAGAGCATCTGTCGGCATTCATTCTCGTCCGCCGGCGCCATCACCGTGATGTTCGGTAGGCACCGCAGATAGCTCAGGTCGAAGCTGCCTGCATGGGTCGGGCCGTCTGGACCGACCAGTCCGGCGCGATCCACCGCGAAAGTCACGGGAAGGTTCTGCAGGCAGATATCGTGAATCAGTTGGTCGTAAGCACGCTGCAGAAAGGTGGAATAGATTGCCACCACCGGCTTCAGTTGCTCGCAGGCCATTCCGGCCGCGAAAGTAAGTGCATGCTGTTCGGCAATGCCGACGTCGAAGTAGCGGTCCGCATAGCGCTCAGAGAAGGCCACCATTCCGGAACCTTCGCGCATCGCCGGAGTGATGCCGATGAGACGCGCGTCCAAGTCGGCCATGTCGCACAGCCACTCGCCGAAAACCTGGGTGTAGGTCTTGCCGCTCGATTTCTTCTCCATTTTCCCGGTGGTCGGGTCGAACGGCGTTACCCCGTGGTAAACGCAGGGATTGCCTTCCGCCGGTTCATAGCCCTTGCCCTTGCGGGTCACCACGTGCAAGAAGCGCGGACCCTTGAGTCCTCGCAAGTTGCGCAGGGTCCTGATCAGAGTATTGAGATCATGACCATCGATCGGCCCGATATAGTTAAATCCGAGCTCCTCGAACAGCGTGCCGGGCATGATCATGCCCTTCATATGTTCTTCCGCCCGTTTCGCAAGTTCCCACACAGGTGGCAGCGTCGACAGTACTGTCTTACTCCCCTCGCGCACCGTAGCGTAGACTTTGCCGGACAGAATGCGCGCCAGGTAGTTGGACATAGCCCCGACATTGGGCGAAATAGACATGTCGTTATCATTGAGGATGACCAGCAGATTGGCATCCATGTTACCGGCGTTGTTGAGGGCCTCGAACGCCATGCCGCCAGTGAGCGCGCCGTCCCCAATGATGGCCACGACATTGCGCTGCGACCCCTCGCACGCGGCGGCCACAGCCATGCCGAGTGCGGCACCGATAGAGGTGCTGGCATGGCCCACGCCAAAGGTGTCATAAGGGCTTTCGCCGCGTCGCGGAAAGCCCGATAAACCCCCGCTCTGACGCAAGCTGCCCATGCGATCGCGTCTTCCGGTCAGTATCTTGTGCGGGTAGGTCTGGTGGCCGACGTCCCATACCAGCCGGTCTTCGGGTGTATTGAAAACGTAATGCAGCGCTATTGTCAGCTCGACGGTACCCAGACCGGCCGCGAGGTGGCCGCCGGTTTTGCTCACGGTACCGATTAGGAAACGGCGCAGCTCCGCTGCAAGGGCGGGCAGGTCGGACTCATCCAGCTGTCGCAGCTCTTCCGGCAAGCTGACCCGCTTTAGCAGCGGATAGTCTTTGGAATAGGGCATCAGTGCGTCCGGTCCCGAATATAGATGGCAATTTCGCGAAGGAGCCGCATATTATCTCCCAAAGCGTCGACGCTGGCGAGGGCCATCGCGCACTGTTTGTGTGCCAGTTTTCGGGCAGCCTCAAGGCCCAGTACGGCAGGATAGGTGGGTTTTTCCTGGCGCTGGTCGCTGCCTTGGGGCTTACCCAGGGTCAGGGTGCTCCCCTCAACATCCAGAATGTCGTCGATAATCTGGAAGGCGAGGCCGACGGCCTGTCCATATTGGTCGAGCGCCGCCAACGCTTCAGGCGGTGTACGAGGGGCAGCCAGGGCACCCAGGGCGATGGCTGCGCGGATCAGTGCGCCCGTCTTGCGGCTGTGCATGTCTTGAAGTTGCGGCTGGTCCAGCATTTTTCCGACGGCGCCCAGATCGATTGCCTGTCCGCCCACCATGCCAAGCGAGCCCCCCGCTTGCGCGAGTTGCGCCACCATCTCCAGGCGCCGGGCCGGGATTGCCGCCAGTGAAGGGTCGGTGGCTAGAATCTCGAATGCGAGAGCCTGTAGGGCATCCCCAGCCAATAGTGCGGTCGCCTCGTCGAAAGCGCGGTGGCATGTGGGTTTCCCGCGCCGCAAGTCGTCATTGTCCATCGACGGCAGGTCGTCGTGAATAAGCGAATAAGCGTGCATGAGCTCCAGGGCACAGGCAGGCGCGTCGAGTTGCTCCAGGGGGGAATCGAATGCTGCACCAGTTGCATAGACCAGGGCGGCGCGCAGGCGCTTGCCGCCGTTGAGGGTGGCATAGCGCATAGCTTCATGCAGGCGGCGCGGTTCGGTATCGGCGCCCGGCAGACGTCGCTCCAGCGCCGCCTCCACTCGTTGCTGGCTGCGTGGCAGGAAGTCTAGCAGGAAGGTCAAGCGGAGCTGTCGCCCTGGTAAGGCTCCAGCGTCACGTCCCCGTTCTGCTGCATGAGCTTTTCCACGCGCTGTTCCGCCTGTCTGAGGCCCTGTTGACAGGCACGCGTGAGTTCGATGCCGCGCTGGAATGACTGCAGGGCTTCTTCCAGGCTCTGGTTGCCACCCTCCATTTTTTCGACGAGTTTCTCGAGCTCGGCGAGCGCACTTTCAAAATCTGGTAATGGCGATTTTTTTGCCACGATGGCACCCGGGGTTCAGCGCAGATATCGAACGCTAACTCAGTGATCAACTGACGTCAACGTGGCGCCGGCCGAGGACACGGGCAGCGTCGGGTCAGGTGAGCCGCGGTAATACGAGGGATGGTGGCAGCCTGCTGGTATGCTGGGGTTTTGCCGATATAATGGCGATTATTGAGGTTCGGGAGTGTTGCCATGCCGTACTTTGTTTTTCGCGTTTCCGCCGACATGGTGGTGACGCCGGTCAACAGCTTTTCCAGTTTCCGCGAGGCGAAAGAGCTTTGCCGCTCACTGCGTATGGCGCAGCCGGCAGGGGACAAGGAACAGATTCGAATGACGTTTGCCGCCACGGAACAGGAGGCCAGGCGTCTGATCGCGGAAAAGCGTCAGATTTCGTCGCCACTCGAGGAATGGGAATCCTGAAAGCTTCGACCCGCAGCAATTCCTCTTCCTTCAGCGATGGTGGCGGAAGGATTTGCAGCCGTTTTGGACGGCTTGCCCGCCAGCGCTAATTACTGAATCTTCCCGCAGCGTCTGAATCTGCTCGCCCGAAACGGTCGTCCGGCATCGCGAAACAAGCCAAAGCCAAGGTCTGGCACGCCGAACCGTGCCTGGCGCTCATGGCAAAGAGTTTTTTGCCGAACGCAGCCCTGTTGGCGGTCAGCTAGCCTTTGCCTTGAAGTAATCGCGCCGCGCGTAGGTATACCAGGCGAATGCCCACCACGAAGCGACGAACAGCACGATCATGACCATTGTTGTCTGAAGGATGGTCTGTTGGCCCCCGGCAACCAGCGAATTGACGTAATCTCCCAGTTCACCGAGCATGTAGGTTTCCAGTACACGTGGCGCAAGAAGTAGCTGCAGGCGGTCCAGCGTATAGAGGGCCGTGGAAATCATTACTGCCTTGACGCCCCAGCGCTTTCCTTCCCACAACCCGATGCCCAGCACGACAAACATCACGATGTACGCGAGGTGATAAGCGAGTGCGATCACGCCGCCGCGGATCGCGCCGAGCAGCAGGACGCCATCGTTTAGCGACAGCAGTTCCGAGACCGCTGAAAGAATGAAAAGCGCCCCAGAGAATCGGAAAGTGAATCGCCCCTTGTTCCTTGCCTGCATAATTGCCGCTACCAGTCGTTTCAATTGCCGTACATTATCGGATGCTGACGCTGAGTCCAAATCCTCGGCCTGCCGGGCCGCGCTTATTTTGCCGCAGAGGTCCAGCGCGGCGGGGATACTGGTTCTGGGCGGGAGGCCGGCACGAGCAGTATCGGCGATAATTTGGATGCGGCTTCTGCAGGCTGCCGCAGGGCGCGTGCGCGAATTTCCCGACCGGCGAAAAAAAGACAGAAATTGGTGTCGGATCCCCGTCTTCATGTACCGGTCACGGCGCGTGGGTAGACTGCCAGCAATGTCAGGCGGAATATCCAGTAGTTCTTTCACTATCGCCTGTAAATGTTTGAACTTGCGAAGCTCAATTGCGAAGTCATCTTGTCTCGTTGTTATTTCTCGGGGCGCGCGTTAGATTTTCCAAAATGCTACGAGTTTCCGTCGACGTATTCGCTTGCCGGAAGCTCGGATAACTATCCGTATACGGTCGTTGCCGTACGCGGCGCCGATGTGGCATGGGTAGGGCACACGGACGAATACCGAACAATTCTTTAAAGAAGAAGGGTGGGCAATTTGTCTGGGGATTCAATACCGATGGTCGAATCAGGCGCACTGCGGCGCGTCTTGGGGTTACTCGAAGATCTGAAGCAGACTCCGACTGGCATCGTGATTCATGACCAGATAGTGCGCCTTTTCCATGATTGCGAGACCGAGCAGGCGCAGGTCGAACAAACCTATATGTCCCTGCTGTTCTATCTACTGGAAGCCTACGCCAAGAATCCCACAAGCGAACACGTCTTGCGGGTTACGGCAAAACTCATACAGTTGCGGCCCGCCTTATCTATGGCGTCTGCCACCGATCTGCGCAGCCAGCTGCTGCATGAAGGCGAGCACGCAGCGCCGGAGCGGGACGAAGATCCAGATGCATTTGAGCGGGCGGTAGAGGGGCTGTTGGGCAGCCTTGGAAATCAGCCGAACCGGGGAGCCGCTCAAGCGCCGGACGTTTCGCCGGCGACAGAAAGAGAAGCTGCCGTTTCGCAGACAGTCGAAGCGCATCATCCGGATGCGCAAGCCCCGGCTCCGTCCGCAGAAGATGCGCAAATTCCGCCGCCCGACAGGCGCACTGCGGAAAGGCGTTCGCGTTCGCGCGAAAAGACCATGCAGCGCATTCTGGAAGAGGAGGAAAATTCGACTTCTCCTGTGGCTGAGCGGCGGGTGAATTCGGCCTATCGATTACATCTGGACCGCAAGCGGGATGAGATCGACAAGCTTCAGGAAACGCTTGCCAAGAAGGTCTCGGAGGCGATTGCGCAGAATCGAGAATTCGGCGCCCTGTTGGAGATCGAGCGCGGGGCATTGCAGCAGGCGGACAGCGCTCAGGAGATCGAGAGCTTACGGCAGATTCTGATTGGCGGCATCGATGAACTCATTAAAGGTCAGCGCTCCCTCGCCGCGAAACTGCGCGGATCGACCGACTATCTGCAGTTGGTCAAATCAGACAGCGAGCGTCTGCACGATGAACTTAACAAGGTGCGCCTGCTGAGTCTTACTGACGAATTCACAGCGTTGCCAAACCGGCGTGCCTTCATGCGTCGGCTCGAGGACGAAATCGGGCGTGCGCAGCGTTATGGCACGCCGCTCGCCCTGGCAATCATGGATCTTGACCAATTCAAGGCCATCAACGATAGCCTGGGGCATGCTGCCGGTGACCAGGTGTTGAGACATTACGCCAATGACGTGTTATCGATATTCCGCCATCACGACATGGTGGCCCGATATGGCGGCGAGGAGTTTTCAGTGTTGTTGCCCAACACGGGACAGGAAGGCGCCAGTTGCGCGCTGCGCAAGGTGCAGCAACGAGTGGCCCATGGTTCCTGTGAACATAACGGACAACGCCTCACGTTGCCGACATTTTCCGCGGGACTAACCTTGTATCTGCCCGGCGAATCTCCGCACACCCTGATTGACCGGGCTGATAAAGCCTTGTATCGCGCTAAACGCCTGGGGCGCAATCGTGTCGAGATCGGCGATCCCGCTTTGGCCCCCGACTCACGACCGGAAAAATACAACGGCGGCTGATCGGACAGGCTGCGATTACGAGCCGTTGGACAGGTTTCGCATCCACCGTGGACGGTGCGTGCGCAAATCTTCCAGATACAGATAGATGACTGGCGTAATGTACAGCGTCAGGAACTGGGACAATAGAAGTCCACCCACCACAGCAAGTCCCAGAGGGCGTCGCGCCTCTGAGCCCGTGCCGAAGCCGAGCGCAATCGGGAAGGTGCCCATCAGGGCCGCCATGGTAGTCATCATGATCGGTCGGAACCGAATCAGGCAGGCCTCGTAAATTGCTTCCAGCGGCGTCTTGCCCTGATTACGTTGTCTGTCAAGCGAGAAGTCGATCATCATGATTGCGTTCTTTTTCACAATGCCGATAAGCATGATGATGCCGACAAATGCATAGAGGCTGAGATCCACATGGAACAGAAGTAGGGTCAGCAGAGCGCCGACGCCCGCGGCTGGCAGACCCGAGAGGATGGTCAGTGGATGCACAAAACTCTCGTAGAGAATTCCTAGCACGATGTAGACAACCAGCATGGCAATAATCAGCAGTACGCCGAGCCCCTTGAGCGATGACTCGAATGCCTTGGCGGTGCCCTGCAGACTTCCAATGATCGACTCAGGCATTCGCAGCTCCCGCTGCGCCGCATGAATAGCGTCAACTGCACTGCCCAGAGACATCCCTGGAGCGAGATTGAACGACAGGGTCACGGACGGTAGTTGCCCTTGATGATTCACGGTCAGCGACTGGATTCCCTGTCTGACAGTTGCGACCGCGTCGAGCGGGACAAGGGTGCCGTTGGCTGCGCGCACATAGAGTTGGGATAGAGCACGAGGACTGTTCTGGTATTGCGGTGCGACTTCGAGGATCACCTGGTACTGGTCGGATGCGGTATAAATTGTCGAGACCTGTTCAGTACCGAAGGCGCTGGTCAGCGCGCTCTCGATCTGCTGCATGGTAAGGCCGTAAACCGCAGCTTTATTGCGATCGACGCTGACAATGGTCGCCGAGCCTCCGTTCTGCAGGTCTGTGGCCACATCCTGCAGGCCTGGTATCTTGCGCATCCGCTCTTCGAAAATCGTCGACCATTTGTACAGCTCGTCGAGATCAGAGTCCTGCAGCGTATACTGATACTGCGCCTGGGTTAGCTGGCCGCCAATCCGAATGGGCGGGGGGTTCTGCATGAACACCTGGATTCCAGGAATAGCGGCGAATTTCGGGCGCAATGCCTGGATCAGCTGATCAGCGCTGAGTGGACGCTGTGACGGCGGCTTAAGGTGCATGAACACCAGACCGGTATTGCCGGTTGCGCGCGGACCGCCAGCCCCGACGAAGGACATGAACGCCTCGATGTTCGGATTGTCTTTCAAAACCGCCATGACTTCTTTCTGGTGCGCTTTCATTGATTCAAAGGAGATGTCCTGCGCGCCTTGAGTGAAGGCGATAACCTCGCTGATGTCTTCGCTTGGCAGGAATCCTTTGGGGATTGCGACGTACAACAGGACTGTTCCAATCACCGTTACAAAGAATATGGCAAGGACGCTGCCACGGTGCCGCAAGGTGATCGCAAGACTCTTCTCGTAGGCGCGGTAAACGGACTCGAGCACGTGCTCAGCCACCATGAAAAGACGCCCATGACTCTCACGTGGCGCAGGGCGCACGAAGCGGCTGCTCATCATCGGTGTGAGAGTCAGGGAGACGAAGCCGGACACGAGAATGGCAACGACGATGGCGACTGCGAATTCATGCAGCAGTCTGCCCACAATGCCGCCCATAAAAAGCACCGGAATGAAAACCGCAGCGAGCGACAATGTCATGGAT
>JAKBDW010000228.1:0-9531 GCA_021834245.1 Pseudomonadota bacterium | reverse complement strand
AGGCCAAGAATCTCGACCTGTTGCACGGCCGACAGACCCCAGTCGTCAAGCAATGAAATGATTGCGCGCGTAAGCTCGATCCTCTTTTCCAGGGTCATTTCGTGCATTGATTTTGTCTCTCTTTCGTCCCGCGCTAGCAGGCAAGGAAATATTCGGTCTGCGGCTTAGCGCAGGGGGAAGGCGGCTATTTACCCAGCGTAGCATGGAATTCGCGATACTGTCATGGCAAGTAGAAGCAGCGTGTTGGGTAGCACCGTTGCCGCGTCGGGTATTTCCTGACAAATCATCCCCCTTCAGACTTAACCCCACTTTTCGGCTTCATATTGGGGCCAGCTTCGGGCATGATAGCGCCCCGTATTTTGGCAATCCTGGCCGATCTGGGCGCAAAGCCCGTGCCGACAATGGGTATTTGCAAACCTACAAATGAACCGACTAATCACGATCCCCGATACCATTCCCGGAGACAAGGAACTGCGCCGACGGGTCAAGCTTTTTGGCGAACTGCTAGGCCGCGTTTTACACAGTCAGGCCGGTGGTCAGGTGCTAAAGGCAGTCGAAACGCTGCGCAAAGGCTTCGTCAGCTTGCATCAGCGCGACAACCCGCGCACGCGGCAGCGACTGATGCGCCTGATCGATCGGCTTGACCCCGAGACCTTGACGCATGTCTTGCGCGCGTTCAATGCCTATTTCAGTCTGGTAAACATAGCTGAGGAAGCGTTCCAACACCGCCAGCGCCGTCGATTGCTGCAAAGTGGTGGTCCGCTGTGGACTGGGTCTTTTGACGAGACGCTGCGCTGGTTTGACGCGCAAGGCATCAGCGCAGAGGAACTCCAGACGCTGTTTGATCGTCTACTTTTTATACCCGTATTCACAGCACATCCCACCGAAGCGAAGCGGCGCACAATCATGCAGGCATTGCGGCGCATTTTCGTCACCGCAGAACAGCTAGACGACCCACGTCTGGGACGGGAGCAATTCCGCGATACGGTTGAGCAACTCGAGGCTCAAATCCAGATATTGTGGAAAACCGACGAAGTGCGAACACTGCGTCCGGCGGTGCGCGACGAAATTCGCAACGGCCTGTACTATTTCCGCGAGAGTCTGTTTCAGGCAGTTCCGACCACCTACCGCTTCGTCGAAAACGCCGTGCGTCGCATCTACGGCTGTGATGCTGCCGGTCAACCTCTAGTTCGGGTACCCAGCTTTCTCAACTTCGGCTCATGGATCGGTGGGGACCGGGACGGCAACCCCAATGTGACGACTGATTCCACTGCACAAGCAGTTGAACTGCACGCGGAAGAAATTCTACAGGAGTACATAAGTCGGGTATCGGCACTGAGTAACATCCTGACTTATTCAGTTCTCCTGACACGCCCGTCTGACGAACTCATGAAGAGCTTAGCGCGCGATGAACGCTTCGGTCATGAAGCTTTTGGTGCCAAACCGGAACAATTCTTCTCGGAGCCTTACCGACGCAAGCTATACTTCATGCGCTTCCGGCTCGAAAATACGCTGCGCATCATGCGCCAACGCGTACGCGGAGAAACACCGAGCGATGGAGTGACAGCATACACTGACGACAGGCAATTCTTGGCGGATCTCTATCTAATCCGGGATTCGCTGGTTGGCCACGGCGAGCAACGCGTAGCGGACGGCGAACTGAAAGACCTGATACGCCTGGCCGAGACTTTTGGTTTCCACCTGGTGCAGCTGGATATTCGCCAAGAGGCAGCTCGCCACACGGCAGTAGTCGCCGAAATCTTTGCACAACTCCCTCACAGCGAAGACTACAAGCAACTCGACGAGCCGACGCGCCTGCAGCGCCTTTCCGATCTGATTGCATCTTCCGCGCCGATTGCTCTTGATCGTGAAAGGCTGAGCCCGATGGCGCGGGAAACTCTGGAAGTGTTCGATTTGATGGCACGCCTACAGCGCGACGTCAGCCCTCGCGCGTTCGGCAACTATGTGATTTCAATGACCCATGCCGCAAGTCACATTCTTGAGGTGATCCTTTTGGCGCAAGTTTCCGGCATGGCTGGTCGCAAACGTGACGCGTGGTACTGCGACATTCGTGTGAGCCCGCTGTTCGAAACGATAGATGACCTCGCACATATTGAAGATGTTCTGCATGCGCTTCTGGCGCTGCCGACCTACGGTGCCTTGCTCAAGGCTGCAGGCAATGTGCAGGAGGTCATGCTCGGATATTCTGACTCGGCCAAGGATGGCGGCACTCTCTCGTCGTCATGGAACCTGTACGAAGCCCAGAAGAAAATCATCCGAATTGCCGATCATTTTGGCATCAAGTGCCGTCTATTCCATGGCCGCGGAGGCACTATTGGTCGCGGGGGCGGACCCACGCACGAGTCAATCCTGGCGCAACCGCCGGGCACCGTGCACGGGCAAATCAAATTTACGGAACAAGGAGAAGTTCTGTATTACAAGTACAGTAACGCCGAAACCGCGGCCTACGAGCTCACAATGGGCGTTACCGGCCTTATGAAAGCCAGCATATCCGTGGTGCGCCCTGCCGTGCAGGACCGAAAAGATCATCTGGCAGTCATGAATGAGCTCGCCCGCGTCGGCGAGGCGAGCTATCGAGCCCTCACCGACCAGACGCCCGGCTTTAACGATTATTTCTACGAAGCGACACCGGTGAATGAGATCGGGTTACTCAATATCGGCTCGCGTCCTAGCCATCGCACCAAGGCTGACCGGTCAAAAGCGTCGGTGCGTGCCATTCCTTGGGTATTCGGCTGGGCCCAATCGCGACATACGCTGCCCGCCTGGTACGGCTTGGGGGCGGCACTCGACTCGTGGCGCGGTAATGACCCGACGCGCCTGGCCGCACTGCAAACTATGTACCAGCAATGGCCATTCTTCCGCTCGCTGCTGAGCAACACCCAGATGGCGCTTTTCAAGAGCGACATGGATATCGCACGCGAATATGCGGAACTTTGCGCAGATCCGGATACGCGCCAGCGCGTCTATCACATGGTTAAGGAAGAATTCCACCGTACCGTAAGCCAGGTACTCCAGGTTGCGAATGCCAAATATCTCATTGAGGACAATCCGGTTCTGGCTTTGTCACTGGCCCGTCGCAATCCGTATCTCGACCCCCTGAACCATATTCAAACTGCGCTACTGAAGCGGTACCGCAGTGCTCCGGGAGACGAAAGTCGCCCGTCGGTGTGGCGCGACCCCTTACTTCGCTCCATCAACGCGATTGCCGCCGGAATGCGCAACACGGGCTGATGAGCATCCGCCGAAGAGATTGCGGCGGAATGGCAGTACAAAACCGCCCCCGAGGGACAACCCGCCCTGCCGACCGGGGCCAGGTAGGCGCAACACGCGGCCAAAACGGACTGCAAACACGCAGTCCGTGGGCGCATTTGTCGCGGCATGCCCTCTCTCTGGCTGGCTCCGGCCGAAAACAAGCGGGCAGCCTTGGGGGTCGAAAACTCCTCCGTCCAAGGGGTAGGTATTTACTTTCCCAAAGACCACATTGCTACCGTTCCAGCTTTGCAATTGGTCGATGGACGGTTGCCGCCAATGGTGTCACCTGCATTGACGTTCAGGCTTTGGCAACTATATTTAATCTATCCGGCACCGCGCGGATCCCGCAGCTAATCAATAAATGATCCGGGGCGGCGAGGTTAGAATTCTGACCGGACCATTAACCAATCATCGTTTGTCGAACCAGATAAACCGCGGGTCGCGAGATGGCCAAATCTTGCACAATTCTGTTACTTGCTGCCTTGCTGATCACTTCGGTGGCAAGCCGCGCGGATGATCATTTCCACACTGCTATGGTCCATTTATTCCAAAGCCAGCTTGCCCTGGCCAACTCGAACAGTGCAAGTGCGCAGTATTTTGTCGGCGAAATGTACGAAAACGGCTTTGGGATCCAGAAAAATCTCGATAAGGCATTCACCTGGTATGCTAGGGCCGCCCAGAATGGTGATGCCGAAGCGGCCAAGAAAATAAGGCAACAACAGGCCATCCGCCGCAGACTAGAGGCGCACAAGAAGCTAGCTGTCCGGCACCCCAACCACACGGCTGCGACACAAACGTTTAATCCGTGGGAACAGCTCGCCTCCGCCGAAACGGCAACCCAATCTCGTTAGTTGAAATGGCAATAAGGGTTCCTTGCCAACCGCAATAACATCTGTTCAATAGAAATTTTTTCGCATAACTGCCCCATGATTGATCGCTTGATACTGTCCCAAGAGATGGCAGTTCAGCAAACTTTGCCATCCTAATTGCTGACGTCTGCCCTGGTGGGTAGGGCGTATTGCCAGCCAACGGCGCTTCTTCCTTCCGGCCGCATTCGCATTGACTGCACCCATACGTAGACTGGCCAACACAAGATGCTCGCCGTGGAGCCATGTATCATTGCGGCAACGGGTTTGGTCATCGATTTCGCTGTGAAGAACTTCAATCTCCGCTCTAGTCGTATTTGATAATCGGTCCACCAGGGGATAAGGAGGTTCTGATTCAGTTGACCACATCGATGCAGGTACAATGTTCAGAACAGCGCCCAAAAATGGGATTCACCGGCTTCGCGGATGACGTAGTTGCAATCGGCATTAATTGCAACCCCGAAGAATATATACTCTCTTGCGCCGTATCTTATACGCCGCACGCGTCGCATCAAAACCAGATACTCAGGTGGCACACAGCGCGCAACTTGATCAAACAGGCACAAAGGCAATTACAATGAAGGCCTACTTCATGCGTCACGGTCAGACAAACTACAACGTTCTTAAACTATGTAACGATGATCCCACTCGACCTGTCAATCTTACAGAAAAAGGAATCTCGCAAGCCGAGGAAGCGGCACAACGGTTGCGGGGCGTGAAGTTCGACCGCATTATCGTTTCCGAATTACCGCGCGCCAGGCAGACCGCCGATATTGTCAACCGTCATCACGGCGTACCCGTCAATGTTCACCCAGGGCTAAATGATTTTCGAACGGGGCTCGATGGTGAAGCAGTATCCAAGTTGTACGAAACTATCGCTCGCGACCCGATGAATACGCGCATCGCTGGCGGCGAGACACTCACCGAACACAAGCAGCGAATACTCAGATTTATAGACTGGTTGCGACAACAAGAGGATCGCGTCGTCATGGTTGTCGCCCATGAGGAGACCTTGCGGGTGGTTACCGCACATTTCCGACGTCTGTCGGATGAAGCAATGCTTGCACTCAAGTTTGACAACACCGAGATCCTCGAATTTCTATTGTAGCGAAAGGCCCGCAGCGCAAAAATACCAAGCAATGGCCGGATGGCAGGAGCCGAACATGATTGAAATCACCGTCAACGGAAAGCAGTACGAAGTTGCCAGCGACGGCGACATGCCGCTGTTGTGGCTATTGCGGGACCACCTGAATTTGCGCGGCACCAAGTATGGTTGCGGCGTGGGCGTATGCGGAATCTGCACCGTACTTCTTGACGGTGCACCCGCCAGAGCGTGCATGGTAACGTTATCGGCTGTGGGCAAGAGAGGCGTCACGACTATTGAGGGAATATCGCAAGATGCCAACAACAGTCTGATCCGCAGCTGGATTGCCGAACAGGTACCACAATGCGGTTATTGCCAACCGGGGCAGCTCATGGCGGCAACTGCTCTGCTTTCGCATATTCCCCCGCCGGACGCCGACACAATACGCGACACCATGTCCGGCGTCCTGTGCCGTTGCGGCACCTATCTGCGCATCAAGCGCGCACTGGCTGCTGCGGCCTGTCCGACAAGCCCAAAGGCGACTGAAACGTCCATCGACCGGGAAGTTACGCTGGCGCCAACGGACTCGGGGAGCCCTGCGCTATTCACACCCAATCCCTGGGTACGAATCAATGGCAACGGCGAGGTCACCGTTGTCGTCGACCGGTCCGAAATGGGTCAGGGAATCGCGACGGCCCTCGCCATGCTGGTCGCCGAGGAATTGGAAGTGGATATCGGACAGGTGGGTATCGAGTTTGCCCCGGCGGATGATGTTTACGTCAATCCGCGACTGGGGGAACAAATGACCGGTGGCAGCACCAGCGTGCGTGCGGCATGGGAGCCGCTGCGCCGTGCCGGCGCCGAAGCGCGCGAAATGCTCATCCGCGCTGCAGCGGCAGTGTGGGACATCGATGCGCAGGAATGTCTTGCCGCCGATGGTGCAGTGGTACATCCGGCGTCTGGCAGGCGCCTTGGGTATGGTGCCCTCGCACAAAGAGCGTCCGTCCTTCCGCGTCCCGGTCAGATTGCGTTAAAACCCCGCGACCAGTTCAAGATTCTAGGTCGTTCCATTCCGCGCTTGGACATTCCGGATATGTGCAAGGGAAAGGCAAGCTACGGGCTGGATATTCGCGTACCTGGGATGCTGGTTGCCGTGGTGGCGCGTAGTCCCGTTCTCGGTGGGAAAGTGACACACTTCGATGGGCATCGCACCATGGCTGTTCCCGGTGTGCGTCACATTATCGAGATCGAATCCGGAATCGCGGTCGTCGCTGATGATACTTGGTCGGCCCTGCGCGGTCGGCAGGCGCTGGATGTCGACTGGAAGGCAGGAAAGCTCGCCACCCTGAGCAGCACCTTGATCCGTCAACGCTTTGAGCGTGCTGCACGAGATAGGGGCAAGGTTATACGTGACAAAGGGCATGCCGACCGCGAACTCCGCCGGGCACGGAAGCGCATCGAGGCGATATTCACTACGCCTTATCTGGCCCATGCCACAATGGAACCGATGAATTGCTTGGCCTATGTCCAGCCTGGTCGCTGCGACATCTGGGTGCCGACCCAAGCCCAGGGCGGTGTACGTGAATCGGCGTGCGCGCTTACCGGACTCGAGGAAAAGAATGTTTATGTTCATACCACCTTTCTCGGCGGCGGATTCGGACGACGGCTCGAACAGGATTTTGTGAAAGAGGCGGTGGAAATTTCGCATAAGCTCGGGTTGCCAGTACAGGTTGTCTGGACACGTCAGGACGATATGCAACACGACTTCTACCGGCCAGCCAACCTCAATCGAATTAAAGCAACGCTGGGTGAAAACGGTCTACCGCTCGCCTGGCACCAACGCATCGTCGGTCCGGCACTGGCTCTGCAAGGAGTGGATCTGCCATACGCAATTGCCAACGTGCATGAGGAACATGTGCTGGTCGACGCAGGGGTCCCCACTGGCGCGTGGCGGTCGGTGGCGGCGTCACAGAATGCTTTTGCCGTGGAATGCTTTGTAGATGAACTGGCTTATGCCGCCGGTTTCGACCCCGCTGAATACCGTCGCTTGATGCTTGCCGATTCGCCGCGCCACCTGGCAGTTCTAAATCGTGCTGTGGATCAGGCCGGGTGGAACGACGCCAGAACGCAAGGTCGGCATCTGGGCGTTGCCGTCTACTATTCATTCGGCAGCTGGGTGGGGATGGTTGCAGAAGTGGCGATTACGGCGATGCGCAACATCGAAGTGCGCCGCGTCGTCTGCGCCATCGACTGCGGCAGCGTGATTAATCCAGATGCGATTGCCGCCCAAATGGAAGGGGCCGTCGCCTTTGCGTTGAGTGCAGCGCTTTACGGCGACATCACCATCGAGCAAGGACAGGTTCAACAATCCAGTTTCCAGGACTACCCAATTTTAACTCTGGCGCAGATGCCTGCCGTTGAGGTGCACATTATCCAAAGTACGGAACCGCCAGGGGGCGTTGGCGAACCTGGAATTCCGCCGCTCGCACCGGCCGTTGCCAACGCCGTATTCGCGGCCACCGGTCTGCGTCTGCGCAATCTTCCACTGCGCCTTGACCGTTGACGGCCGCCAAGAGGATGCGACAACAATTTGTTGTGCTTGATTGCGGCAGCCCCACACATTCCGCCTGCCTAAAACTGGACGCTGAACGTCGCCTCGATTTGACCCCTAGCCAGACAGGGGGCATTCTTTAGGCGTCCGCATATTGAAAACGCGGACAACGGTCGCATCTTACGGTGGAGAACGTCCGCTATGGAATGCGCATTTTTTGCCTCTCTTTGGCAGCTGAATCTGCCCATTCTTGGGGGATTTTCCCTGCCTGGACTCTGCTTCGCGTCAAGCTCGGGGGCGAGTTTTCGGCTTTTGCAAGAAGTTTTGGCGCAATGCCGTGGCATGTGGCCTTGAGGCAACAACCCCTGCCATCGATGTCTTGATTAAGGAAGAGAATGCCCGCATGTCGAGATTAGATCCCAACTCCTGGATGTGGAGCCAGGCCCTGGACCTGCTGGAGCGCGCTGAGCGAATGCAGCGACGATTCTTCCGCCTGGCGGGCGGCAACGAGCACAGGCCCATCTGGGAGCCGCCTCTTGATATTTTTGAGACTTCCCACCATCTGTGGATGATGTTTGCTTTACCCGGAATGACATCACCACAGGTGCAGGTAAACATGGAGGCCGGGATTCTGGTCGTGTCGGGCGAACGTTCATTGCCTGCTGAGCTGCGCTCCGCAACCATTCGCCGGTTGGAGATCCCTTATGGTCGGTACGAGAGACGAGTTGAATTACCGCCAGGTCGATATGAATTCGATCATCGGGAGCTGGTCAACGGCGTACTCGTCCTGAGTCTGCGAAAACTTTGACATGGCCACACTCAAGAACATGGAAAATCACGACAACGACAGACCGATAACGGGCGGCCCGGAAAAGGAGGCTGCTGACAGCTCGCAACCGGAATCTCGGCCGATTCCGGAGGACGCACTGATTATCTTGCCGGTGCGAAACACCGTGCTTTTCCCGCGCATGATTCAGCCCATAAGTATCGGACGTGCACGCTCCATCGCCGCCGCACAGGAAGCCGCGCGCAGTGAACGGCCCATCGGTATTCTGCAGCAGCGAAATCCCACCGCCGAAGTACCAACCGAGGCTGATCTCTATCGAATCGGCACGATCGCTACCATTGTGCGCTACGTCACAGCGCCGGACGGCTCACACCATATTATCGCTCAAGGCCAGCAGAGATTTGGAATCCTTGAATTTCTGGACGGATATCCGTTCCTCGTCGCTAGAGTCGCACCGATGGAAGAAATCGAAACGATTACCAGCGACATCGAGGCGCGCACACATCGCCTGAAGGAACAGGCGACCGCCGCTATTGAATTTCTACCGCAGGCCCCGCCAGAACTGACAGCGGCCATCGAAAGCGCCTCGTCACCGGCGGCGCTGGCAGACCTCATTGCCGGGTTCCTCGAACTTAAGCCTACGGAAAAACAGGAAGTCCTCGAGACTTTGGACGTCCAGACGCGGCTCGACAAGGTGCTGACCTTTGTTGCCCACCGATTGGAAGTGTTGCGCCTGTCTGCCGAGATCGGGAAGCAGACACGGGAAACCGTGGACGCACGCCAGCGCGAGTATCTGCTCCGCGAACAGCTCAAGACGATCCAAAAGGAATTGGGCGAAACCGACGCCAAGGCCGTTGAGATCGAAGAGCTGGCCAAGGCAATTTCTGAAGCCAAAATGCCGCCTGAGGTCGAAGAACAGGCGCGACGCGAACTGACGCGTCTTGAGCGCATGCCGGAGGGTGCCGGCGAG
>JAKBDW010000254.1:0-9536 GCA_021834245.1 Pseudomonadota bacterium | reverse complement strand
TCAACTCATTTACTTCAAGTTTGCCGCGCCGGTGGCTCCATCGAGTGCATCCCCACTGCTGGCGTACATCGATGCCACGCAACTGGCGCCGCCAGACGCCCTGGTACGCCTGGGCACTATGTATGGCGGATGGATCATCCCCGCCGACCCGGGGCTGGACGCAAACAGCGTGTGCTATCTAGCGGGAGCTGGCGAAGACATCAGTTTCGATTGCGCCCTCGCGCAACGGTTCCACTGCAAGATCCGGATAGTCGACCCAACACCCCGCGCCGTTGAGCATTTCAATTTACTCGGGCAGGCAACTCGGGAAGGGCGACGCTTTCCAGTTAACAATAGCGAAACGGAGTTCTACGACATCACCGTAGCCGATTTTTCGCGCATGAGTTTCCTGCCGGTCGGCCTTGCCGACCGAGACGTTGAGCTGAAGTTTTACCTGCCGAAAAATCCGGCCCATGTGTCCTGCTCGACAGTCAATCTCCAGAAAACGGAAGACTATTTCACAGCCAATTGCTACCGGCTGGACACTGTGATGGTGCAGCAAGGTGATAAGAAGGTCGACCTGCTGAAGATGGATATCGAGGGCGCTGAGTACTCGGTGATAAGGGATCTCGTGAAATCCAGCCTACTGCCTCGCATCCTGCTTATCGAATTTGACGAGGCTCACACCCCGCTCGATGACGAAGCCGGATCGAGGATCGGCGATCACATCCGGCAACTGGTCCAGGTTGGAATGCGCTGCATTGCCGTCGACGGCTGCAATGCGACATTTGTAAGAACCCGGTAACCGAACATGATGCAAAAGTTGATGCGGAGGGTGCACGCACTCCGTTCCCTATCGGAAGCCTCGCCTGCCGATACGACAACCAAGGTTTGTAATGCGCTGGACGAAAAACGCGATACCGGTCGTCTTGTGCTGTGCAATCTGGGATGCGGATCGAGGCATCATCCGGCCTGGATTAATCTCGATTTTCACGGCGACGGCAACACTGTTCTGACATGGGACTTGCGCAACGGGCTTCCTTTCCCAGACGGTGCGTGCGACGCCGTCTATTCGTCACATGCCATTGAACATTTCGACCGGGATGGGGCCCAGCGTTTCGTGGAGGAATGCCGCAGGGTACTTAAGCCGGGTGGCATCCTTCGCCTTGTCGCGCCGGACCTCGAAGGAGTTGTCCGCGCCTATCTGTCCTGCCTGGACGCCGCCCAAAGGGGAGAGCCGGGGGCAACAGAACGCTACGAATGGATCGTCATTGAGTTGCTGGACCAGCTTGTGCGTCACCGCGGCGGAGGCGAAATGCTGAAGTACTGGTGCCAGGACGTCGTGCCAGCGGAAGATTTTGTCGCTCAACGTGTTGGCACCGAGTACTGGCGCGCCCGGACACACTGTAAGGGTAGAATGCTCGCGAACAAGACACTCAATGCCCGGGAAGTCGGCGAGTTCAGGTTGGGGGGGGAGGTACACCAGTGGATGTACGATCGTTACTCCCTGGGGAAATTGATGGCTGATTGCGGCTTTCAAAATATTCGCTC
Organism: Pseudomonadota bacterium; assembly: GCA_021834245.1. Lineage (GTDB taxonomy): Bacteria > Pseudomonadota > Gammaproteobacteria > Acidiferrobacterales > UBA6901 > JAJXUF01. The sequence goes on along the minus strand of JAKBDW010000254.1, from coordinate 8,006 downwards.
TTGCCAGGCAGATGAATCTGATATCGAAGGATTCACCAACTACCACCTCGATACCGAGCCCAATGGGTCCGTTTATAAGCCGGACTCCTTCTTCATCGAGGCCAAGGCGCCTTGACACACCATCAAATGCTGGCACCCGTTGTACTGTTCGCTTACAAGCGCCCTGACCACACCAAAGCAACCCTGAAGGCGCTTGCCCGCAACACCCTGGCTCCGCAAACACACCTGTTCGTATACAGCGACGGTCCGAGGAGCGACGTCGACCGCGATGCAGTGGAGTCGGTACGCAAGCTGGTCCGCGAGACATCGGGCTTCGCGTCGGTGACCCTTATCGAGCGGCAAGCGAATCTCGGCCTGGCACAATCCGTGATCACCGGCGTGACGGAATTGCTGGAGAAGCACGAAAGCATCATCGTGCTGGAAGACGATCTTGTTACCGCACGACACTTCCTCAGCTACATGAACGACGCCCTCGCCCATTATCGCGACGATCCGCTGGCATTCTCGGTAACAGGCCATACCTTTCCCGCGAAATATCTGCGGATTCCGGAGGACTATCCCTTCGATACCTATGCCGGCTACCGATGCTCTTCCTGGTCTTGGGGTACTTGGCGCGACCGCTGGCAGCGCATCAAGTGGGACATGAACTATTTCCCGTCATTTTCTGCGGACATGGCGGCGCAGCAAGAATTCAACCGGGGCGGGCAGGACATGACGACGCTGCTGCAGATGCAGCACGACGGGAAAATCGATTCCTGGGCGATCCGTTTCTGCTATGCGCATCACGCCAACGGCATGCATTGCATGTACCCGACTAAAACCCTGGTCAGAAACATTGGGCTGGACAACACGGGTACGCACAGCAAGCCGGAGCCACGTTTCTTCCACGCCAACCTGGACGAATCCTGGAGACCGGCGCGGCTATGCCCGGCGTCACAGGTGGATCCACGAATCTCACAGAGTTTTCGTGCCGTTTTTGATCCGCCAGCGCCGACTGGCGCGCAACTGCTGGCGCGTAAAGCGAAGAGCCTCGCCCGTCTGATTACCCACCATACCCGCGTCCTGCTGGGCAGGGTGAGGCGCGTCCTGTTCCGGCCAGTCCAGGACGTCGACATCCTCTTGGTCAACACGTTGCAGAAAAACGGCGGTGCCGCCCGCGCGGCATACCGCACGTTCCTCGGCATCAAACGCGTATACCCGGGCGCTCACTACTTAAACCTGCTGAAGGAAGACCTGCGTGCGGACATTTCCGGCCGCTATCACTGGTCGCTCAAGGGCTTGCTTGCGTTCCGCCTTACCTCTCTCGACCGGATCCCCATGGCGCGCTACCCGAACCGGCAGCAGGTGAGCTTTACCCCGGCCTTCTGGGCAAACCCCCTGCGTGTGTCGCTCTCGCGCTTCAACGCGAAGCTGGTACACCTGCACTGGGTCGCGGCGAGCCTGCTGCGGGTGGAGGAGCTCGGTCGGCTGAAGGTTCCCGTGGTCTGGACATTGCACGATACGTGGGCCTTCACCGGAGGCTGCCACTACACGGGAAATTGCGACGGTTTCAGGAAGGAGTGCGGCAATTGCCCGCAACTCGGCAGTACGCGCGACAACGATTTGTCGCACACGCTGTGGCGACGCAAACACGAAGTCTTTTCCAGAATGAACCTGACTGTGGTCGCGCCCAGCCGCTGGCTGGCGGACGTGGCACGCCAGAGCAGCCTGTTTGCCGGGCGACGCGTGGAAGTGATTCCAAACGGTCTGGACACCGATTTTTTCAAGCCGGTTGAGAAGCGCGCAGCCAAGGCCTATCTCGGCATTGATCCCGCACGCCCGGTGCTGCTGTTCGGCGCACAATGGCTGACGGACCGGCGCAAGGGCGGCGACTTGTTGTGTGATGCGATTGCCCGTCTCGATTTTTCCTGCACCCTCCTTACTTTCGGCGAAGGAAAACTCCCGCTGGCGACGAACGAACTCGTTACGGTCCGGGCATTGGGCACGTTGAGCGACGATATCAGCTTGGCGATGATGTATTCGGCTGCTGATGTCTTCATTTGCCCGTCGCGCGAAGACAACCTGCCAAACACCGTTGCGGAAGCCCTCGCCTGTGGAACGCCTTGTGCGGCGTTCGATGTCAACGGCCTGCCCGACATGATCGACCATCAAAGGACCGGCTGGCTGGCCAAGCCATTCGATCCGGCCGATCTGGCAGCCGGCATCAAATGGCTGGCGACCCATCAGCATCCGGAACAGTTGCAGCGGGCGGCAAGAGACAAGGCACTCGCCGAATACAGCCTGCCGGTGATGACGGAGCGGTATGCAAAGTTGTACGCCGACCTGCTTGAGGCCCCTCTGCAGTGAGGGCGCGGCTGTCCGCTTGGGGGTTGGGCACCCTGCTTCGCCGTCTGCTTCGCGTTCGCCTGGGGCGTTTGCATCAATACCCGCCGCGGCCGTTGTCGGTTTCCCGTATCGATGTTCCCGCAGACGATAGCGACCTGCCGTGCATATCGCTGGTGACGCCATCGTTCAATCACGCCCGGTTCATAGGAGAAACGATCCAGAGCGTCGTAGGGCAGGCGTATCCTCATCTGCAATACGTTGTACAGGACGCATGCTCTACGGATGGCACAGCGGATGTCCTGCGACCTTTCAGCGGGAAAGGGGTGGATATCCGGGTTGAGCCCGACAATGGTCAGGCGGATGCATTGAATCGCGGATTTGCACGCACAACCGGAGAAGTGATGGGCTATCTGAACTCCGATGATCTTCTGTTACCCGGCGCCTTGCATTATGTTGGGCGCTATTTTCGGGACAATCCCTCGGTTGACGTGATCTATGGAAATAGATTGATCATCAACGAAGATGGTCTGGAGATCGGTCGCTGGATACTCCCCGGGCATGACTCGCTGGTTCTCCGGTTCGTCGATTACGTGCCGCAGGAATCGATGTTCTGGCGCCGTCGGATATGGGATCGGGCTGGGGGGCGTCTTGACGCTAACCTCCACTTTGCGATGGACTGGGATTTGATACTCCGGTTTCTTGATGCCGGAGCGGTGTTCCATCACGTTCCCGAACTCCTCGGCGTTTTCAGGGCGCACGGGAAGCAGAAATCACAGGCTGATTTCGTTGTACGTGGCGCCGGGGAAATGGCGACCTTGCGGTCGCAGTATTCAAAAAGACGTATAGACGATGTTAAACTTGCAGCTCATCATTGGCGGTATCTCTCAAGACATCGGCAAGCTGATGCCTCATTCGCTGCTGGCTTATATGCGTGTTCCAATGGCACGCCCTGTTCCCCGCCACCTGCTCAGCAAGGTTGACCGCCTTTGCGAAACAGCACAATCCCCTCTGAAAAGAGCAGCTGAGCGGCAAGCAAGATGACCGAGCCCTTGGTGACGATCGCCGTCCCCTCATATAACCAGGGACGTTTCCTGAACGATGCGCTGACATCGATTTTTCAGCAGGCGGTTCCTGTCGAAGTGTTTGTGCTTGATGGCGGATCATCGGACAACTCCCTGGAAGTTATTCGCAGATGGGAACACCGACTGGCTGGCTGGCGTAGCCATGCTGACGAAGGGCAGGCGGCGGCGATCAATGAGGGCATTGCGCAAGGTTGTGCGCCTTACGTGTGCTGGCTGAACAGTGACGACTGGTTCTTGCCGGGTGGTTTGCTGACACTCCTTAGGGCATTGGAGGCGCGCCGGGGTACGGCGGCCGCGTACGGCCGTTCTTGGAATTTCGTCCAGAAATCTGGAAAACGTTACCCGGTTTGGGTGGAGCCGTTTAGTGAACGGCGCTTGGCCCTTCGCTGCATAATTTCACAGCCTGCGACCTTGCTGCGGCGCTCCGCCTGGGACGCGGTGAGTGGTGTCGACGATCGGCTAAGTATGGCAATGGATTATGACTTGTGGTGGCGACTGTTTAAAAGGGTGGGCCCGCTCCATTTTGTCGACGAGTTTGTTGCCGTGAATCGCGAGCACGAGGACACCAAGACCAAGACACGGCGCCGCCAGCACTATCAAGAGGCAATCAAGGTCGTTCGCACGCACTACGGGCGGCCTCCGCTGAAATGGTGGTTGGCCCAGCCTTACGCGGTATGGTTCAAGTCAATTGCCGGCTAAAGCAGACCACGGCATGCGCATTCTGCATTTCTACAAGACTGCCTTTCCGGATACGATGGGAGGGGTCGAGCAGGCAATCCATCAAATCGCCAGGGGGGTGAACAAGCTAGGCGCAGAGGCCGAGGTACTTTCGCTCACGCCTGACCGGGTCGGGCGCACAGTCAAAATCGATGGCTACCTTGCGCATCGGGCCCGCATGGATTTCGAGGTGGCATCGACAGGTTTCTCGGCTTCGGCCTTTCTCCGCTTCGCCCAACTGGCCAAAAGAGCTGACTTGGTACACTACCATTTCCCTTGGCCTTTCATGGATCTGGTCCACTTTGCAACTAGAGTCAAGAAACCAACGCTCGTAACCTACCACTCGGACATCATTCGTCAGAAGTATCTGCTCAAGCTTTACAACCCTTTGAAAAAAAGATTCCTGGCGAGCGTGGATTCTATTGTAGCTACTTCGCCAAATTATTTGGCGACGAGCGATGTTCTTGAACGGTATAGGGACAAGGTTCGTGTGATTCCGTTCGGCCTAGATAAGACTACCTATAGGCAACCAACGCCAGACAAGCTGCAATTCTGGCGTGACAAGCTGGGGCAAAGGTTTTTCCTGTTTGTTGGCGTCATCCGCTACTACAAGGGACTGCATATTTTGGTCGAGGCAGCGCAGGGGGTTGACTATCCGATTGCCATTGTTGGCGCGGGCCCGATCGAGGACGAGCTGAAAGCGCAAACGGCGCAACTTGGGTTACGCAACACGCACTTTCTTGGGCACTTGTCCGATGAAGATAAGGTCGCGTTGCTCACGCTGTGCTATGGCGTGGTTTTTCCGTCGCATTTGCGATCTGAGGCCTTCGGCATGTCCTTGCTGGAGGGCGCGATGCATGGCAAGCCCTTGATCTCAAGCGAGATCGGCACTGGCACAACTTACATCAACATCGGGGGTGAGACCGGACTGGTTATCCCTCCTGGTGATCCTGTGGAGCTTCGCCGAGCGATGACTTATCTCTGGGAACATCCTGACGAGGCGGCACAGATGGGAAAACGTGCCGAGGAACGGTATTGGAATTATTTCACGGCTGACCAAATGGCCAGGTCGTACTTTGATTTGTACGGTCACTTGGTAAAACGACGCAGCGGCTAAGTGGGATGACGGCTATTTGTCGATCAGCCAATCCTGGCGACGAAACCCCCGCGCCTGGTCACGTTCTTCGACTGCCCGCCAGAGGTCAGAAGGGCCATCGACAGCACCAACGCCATTGAACCTAAGAACCGCAGGCTGGGTATGAGTGTTCTCGGCGGTGGATCATTTCAACGCCGAATGCGTGGGCTGGCATGCCGTCAAGATCGGCAATCGTTTTGCCGCCTTGGAACCCATTGCGCAGGGGTTGCACCGTCACTTCGGGTCGACGGGCGCGAACGCCGCGCGGGGGCTTTGCCTGCGCTTCGATCACGGCACCCAGTACATGGCCGATCACTTCCTCAACCAAGTGAAATTCTGGGGGGCACCCCCAGCCCGGCGTTCGTTGCCGAGCCGCAGACCAACGGGGTGGCGGAACGCTTCAACCGCACCCTCAAGGAGCAGGCGATCCATGGCCGCATCTTCCAGGATCTTGCGGCGGTGCGCCAGGCGGTCAGCGAATTCGTCGAGCGTTACAATGCGCATTGGCGTCTCGAAAAACTGGGCTTCCTGTCACCCCGGGAAGCCCGTCAGGTAGCCCTGCTCTGGAGGGCCGCCTGATGCGTAAATCCGTGTCTAGACAACCGGAACCGGTACAAGAAGTCCTTATCTGCGATTCCACTGACATGCTCGATGCCCGCCATATTTCGTTGACGCGCCGCCTGGGCTCATCGCTTGAAAGGCGTCAAACCCAAGAAGTAGTGACGGGTTCGCTTGGAAGGGTTGCTGGGGCTTCGTTCGACCAAATGAAAAGCTTGAGATCGTCCATCTGATGCGCGTACTGGTCACCGGCGCCACCGGCTTCGTTGGCCTGTCCGCCAATAACGCCTTCTCCCAGGTGGATATCTCGGTGTGCGCAGCAGTTCGCCGGCCGGAGGACGCCGGCCGCTTGGCCGCTGGGCAGGTGGTCGTGGCCGTCGGCGATCTTTCCGCGACCACCGACTGGCGCGCCGCGCTCGAGGGCATCGACGCCGTCGTACATCTCGCCGGCCGCGCCCATGTGCTGAAGGAGGACGCTGCCGACCCGCTGGCAGAATGCCGCCGCATAAACCGAGACGCCACACTCAATCTTGCGCGCCAGGCGGCGGCCGCCGGGGTCAAGCGCTTCATATTCGTCAGTACGGTCAAGGTGAACGGTGAGGGGCGCGATGCGCTTTACACAGCGATCGACGCACCTGACCCGCACGGCCCCTATGCCCAATCGAAATGGGAAGCGGAGCAGGGCCTGCACGAAATCGCCGCGCAGACCGGGCTGGAGGTGGTGATCCTGCGCCCGCCCCTGATCTACGGGCCGGGCGTGAAGGCCAATTTCCTGCGCCTGCTCCAGGCCGTGGACCGCGGCATCCCCCTGCCGCTGGCGGCCGTGTGCAATCGCCGCAGCCTGCTTTATGTAGAGAACTTCGCCTCGGCGCTGCTCGCCTGCCTTACCCGGCCCGAGGCCGCAGGCCGAACTTATTTCGTGCGCGACGGCGAAGATGTTTCCAGCGCCGAGTTGGTGCGCCGCTTGGCGCACGCGCTGGGCCGGCCGGCGCGGCTGGTGCCGGTGCCTCCCGGGATGTTGCAGGCCGCTGGCATGGTGCTCGGAAAAAAGGCCGCGGTCGATCGGCTGCTGGGTTCGCTCACCGTGGACGACGCGCCGTTGCGTCAAGAGCTGGGCTGGATGCCACCTTTCACATTGGATGAGGGGCTCGCCGCTACGGCACGTTGGTATCGGGAAACCAGGGCGAATCGGCGATAATCCCGCCCATGAATTTGGCCCTGCTTCCGCCGCTGCTGGCGTTGACCGTGACCACCCTCGCCCTGGCGATCTTCGAGCGTCTTTCCCTCGGGCCGCTCGACCATCCCAACCACCGCTCGCTGCACCACCGCCCCACGCCCCGCATCGGTGGGCTAGGCATGGCGATGGGCGTGGTCATCGCGCTCGGCTATGTGCGCCTGGGTGACTGGCACAACGTGCTGGTGGTGGCCTTCGCCTTGTGCGCGCTTTCCCTGGCGGATGACTACCTGCACGTTCCGGCGGGGCTGCGCTTCCTCGCCCATGCGGCGGCGGCGACGCTGTTCCTCTACGCCAGCCCGTGGGCCGGCTGGCCCTGGGCGGCGCTGCTGGTGGTGGGCCTGGGGCTGGTGTGGTTCACCAATCTCTATAACTTCATGGACGGGGCCGATGGTCTCGCGGGCGGCATGGCGGTCTTCGGCTTTGGCGCCTACGCGCTCGTTGCCTTGTGGCACGGCCAGCCGGTGCTGTTCTTGATCTGCGTGGTGCTGGCGGCCAGCGCCCTGGGTTTCCTGTTCTTCAACTTTCCGCCGGCGCAGGTGTTTCTCGGCGATGCCGGCTCCATTCCGCTCGGTTTTCTCGCCGGCGCCTTGGGCTTTGCCGGCTGGCGGGACGGCGTGTGGCCGGCTTGGTTTCCGCTGCTGGTGTTTTCGCCCTTCGTCGTGGACGCTACAGTCACTCTGGTGCGCCGCGTGCTGCATGGCGAAAAGCCCTGGCAGGCGCACCGCAGCCATTACTACCAGCGCCTGGTGCGCCTGGGCGCGAGCCACAAGCGCTTGGCGCTGATGGAATATGCCCTCATGCTGGCACTGGCGCTCTCCGCCCTGACGGTGCTGCGCTTCGCGCCCGCGCTCGCCAGCGCCCTGCTGGTGGCCTGGGGGCTGTTCTACGTCTGGGTGCTGCGCGTCGTCGACCGCCGCTGGCACAAGGCTCATGGCGACGAACTTTAATCCGC
>JAKBDW010000505.1:0-9640 GCA_021834245.1 Pseudomonadota bacterium | reverse complement strand
GGGGGACCACATCCTCTATGGTGACAAGAAACTGTACGTCAATGGCAAACAGATGGAGCAGTCGCCGGACGGACAATTTATCTACGCCGAGGACGGGGACCCTGACATTTCGTCGAAAAAGCTCAAGGAGAATCTGGACGGCGTCGTGCACGATATTCTGCTAAGTGACGCTCCGGACCAGATGCCGGTGGACTTTACAGTCCCGCCGGGACAGTACTTTGTGATGGGCGATAACCGGGATCGCAGCAATGACAGTCGCTACTGGGGTACCGTGCCCGAACAGAATATCGTTGGCAAGGCTTTTCTCATCTGGTTCAGCTGGGACTTTGCCGATGGTCGCGGAATTTTCTGGAAGCGAATTGGGCATACGATCCACTAAACACGCGCGTAGCGCAAAGGGTGCTGAAAAGATGGCAATGCACAGAGGTGGCAAGCAATCCGGGATAACCATGTGGGGCATGTTGTTCGTGGTGGCCGCATTGGCATTTTTCTTTCTGTTGTTCTTCAAGCTGTTGCCTTCCTATATGGATAACTACAAGGTGATAACGGCCGTGAAGAACGTGGCGGCACAGCCGAACGCGGCCACAATGAGCAGGGAAGATATCAAGAGTGCGCTTGATCGCCACTTTGAAATCGACGATGTCGACAATATCGATTTGAAAAAGGAGCTGTTTATTGACCAGCCTAATCCCAACGGCCCGAAGGTCATCCGGATCACCTACGAGGTGCGCGTGCCGATTGCGTATAACGTCACCGCGCTGATCGATTTCAACGACACCGCGCAAGTAGGGGCGAAGTGATTGAGCGGCACGCCGACCTCCCGCATCGTTTGGGCTATCGTTTTACCGATGGCGAGTTGCTACGGCGTGCCCTAAGACACCGCAGCAAAGGCGGCGAAAACTACGAACGACTAGAGTTTCTGGGGGACAGTATTCTGGGGTTGGTTATCGCAGCCCAGTTATACGACCGGTTCCCGACCCTTTCCGAAGGTGAGCTCACCCGGCTGCGCGCCGGGCTGGTGCGCATGGAGTCACTTGCGCGTCTGGCGCGCGAGATCGATGTCGGCCAGTATCTCGATCTGGGTGAAGGCGAGCTGAAAAGCGGAGGGTTTGATCGCTCCTCGATACTCGCCGATGCGCTCGAAGCTGTATTTGGTGCCATATTCGTCGATGGCGGATTCGAGGCGACGAAGCGCGTCATAGAGCAACTCTACAAGACATCCATCGACGCGATCGATCCGGCAGTCATTGTGAAGGATCCGAAGACGCGGCTTCAGGAATACTTGCAGAAGCAGTCGTTGAGCACACCCGTCTACCGTATGCGCGAAGTGACGGGAGAGCCACACCAGCAGCATTTTGTAGTCGAATGCATTCTGGCCGGTGTGAGCCAGCCGTTCACCGGAGAAGGCAGCAGCCGGCGTATTGCGGAACAAGAGGCAGCAGCCAAGGCCTACGCGAGCCTGACAGCGCAAGATCCCCATGACCACCGGTGAATTTCGCAGCGGATTTATTGCCGTCATCGGACGTCCGAACGTCGGCAAGTCCACGCTCGTAAACCGCCTTGTCGGCCAGAAGATTAGCATCACTTCGCGCAGGCCTCAGACTACTCGGCACCGCATACTGGGAATCAAGACCTCATCGGACGCCCAGATGATCTATGTGGATTCACCGGGTGTACAAAGCCAAGGTGGCGGCGGCATGAATCAGTATCTGAACCGTGCGGCAAGCGGAAGCGTCGAGGGCGTTGATTGCGTGTTGCTTGTGATCGGCGTCTCCGGCTGGCTGCCGGAGGACGCACCGGCGTTGACGCTTGTCCGTCGCCAGAAATGTCCGGTAGTGTTGGTAATCAACAAGGTTGACCGGCTTGCCGACCGCTCACAGCTCCTGCCTCTTATCGAGGAGTCGCGCACAAAGATGGGGTTTGCGGAGATTGTGTCGGTGTCAGCGCGAACCGGTGACAATGTTGCCGCACTCGAGACCGTGGTGCGCAGTCATCTGCCGGAACATCCGGCGCAGTTTCCGGCCGAACAAGTAAGCGATCGCAGCGACCGCTTCATGGTCGGCGAACTGGTGCGAGAGCAGGTTTTCCGCAGCTTTGGGCAGGAAGTACCCTACGCAACAGCCGTCATGATAGACAGTTTTCGCCAGGAACCCGGTTTGTTGCGCATTGAAGCAACCATTTTTGTGGAAAAAGAAGGGCAGAAGGCGATTCTTATCGGCAAGGATGGCGTGCGGCTAAAGGAGATCGGCAAGCGCGCGCGCCTTGAGATGCAGAAGCTATTCGGGACCAAGGTGTACCTCGGACTGTGGGTGAAGGTGCGCGAAGGCTGGTCGGATGACGCCCGGCTACTGCGCAGCTTTGGTTACGGGGATGACAGCTGATTATGCGCATACAGCAGCAATCGGCCTTCATTCTGCATCATGCGCATTATGGAGAGACCAGTCTACTTCTTGAAGTGTTCACGCGGGCTTTCGGGCGTTTGGGCCTGATTGCCAAGGGTGCGCGCCGGCCACGCTCACCGTTGCGCGCAGCGCTGGCGCCATTCCAGCCGCTGCTCATCGGATGGAGTGGCAGGGGTGAGGTGGCCACGTTAACCGGTGCGGAAGGGGCCGGTCCGGCAGCGCATCTCGTCGGGGAGCAGACTTATTGCGGTCTGTATCTGAACGAACTGCTGGTGCGCCTTCTGCATCGCCACGATCCGCACGAAGATCTTTTCGACGTTTATGCGCACGCCCTTTTCAATCTGCAGCGGGCTGATATCACAGAAATCACATTGCGGTTGTTCGAAAAGCATATGCTGCAGGAATTGGGTTACGGATTGGTTCTGGATCGCGAGGTAAGTGGCAATTGCCCAATTGCGGCGGATGTCGACTATGATTACGTGCCGGATCGCGGGCCCGTGCGCGCGCCGTCGGCAGATTATGGGGTGCGGGTGAAGGGGGCAAGTTTGTTAGCGCTGGCGCGCGAGCAGTTTTCCGAGCCTACAGAATTATTCGATAGCAAGATGTTGATGCGTGCCTGTATTGCCCACCACTTAGGGGGGAGGCCGCTCCATAGCCGCTCGCTTTTTCGAACTGACCGCCCGGCAGCAAACCATTCCGAGAAAGGACAAAGGTGATGATCAAGCTCGGCGTTAATATCGACCACGTGGCGACGCTGCGCCAGGCGCGTGGTACGCGTTATCCGGACCCGATTCAAGCGGCCATTGAAGCGGAACAGGCGGGAGCGGACGCGGTAACGCTGCATCTGCGCGAGGACCGACGCCATATTCAGGAACGCGACGTCGAAATGCTGAAGGGTATTCTGCAAACGCGGATGAACCTGGAGATGGCGGTAACTGACGAGATGGTCAACTTTGCGGTACGCATGCGGCCGGAAGAGTGTTGTCTGGTTCCCGAGCGGCGGGCCGAACTGACGACCGAGGGTGGATTGGATGTGGTGTCGCATCAGGCAAGAATCGCCGCGGCGTGCGCGCGCCTGGCCGGGGCCGGCGTGCGCGTATCGCTTTTTGTTGATCCAGATCCATCTCAGATCGAAGCCGCTGCTGGCAGTGGCGCGCCTGTCATTGAAATCCATACCGGGCATTATGCCGACGCACCGACTGAGCAGGAGCGCGTGCAGGAACTAGGACGCATAGAGCTGGCAGTGGAACAGGGACGCGAGCTAGGTTTGCAGGTAAATGCCGGTCACGGACTGAATTATCTTAACGTGCATGAGATAGCGGCAATCACCGAAATCGCCGAACTCAACATCGGTCATGCCATCATTGCACGCGCACTGTTTATCGGACTTCAGCAGGCGGTACGCGAAATGAAGCGCCTGATGTACGAGGCGCGTCGATGATCTTTGGCATTGGTACTGATATTGTGCGTGTATCACGCATGCAGAAGAATATCGAAAGCTACGGGGACAAATTTGCCGAGCGCATTCTAACCGCCGAAGAGATGGAGGAATATCAAATGGAATCGCGCAAGGCGCATTTTCTGGCGAAGCGTTTTGCCGCCAAAGAAGCGGCGGCGAAGGCTATGGGGACGGGTTTCAGTGGCGGAATTGCATTAAGCCATATCGGCGTATCCCACGACAGTGCCGGCAAACCAGAGCTGGTGTTTAGCGGCGAGGCAGGCGATTTCATTCGGTCAAAAGGGATAACGAGTATTCACGTGAGTCTCGCGGATGAGCAAGATCACGCTGTTGCGTTCGTGACCTTGGCGATCGATTGACTGGCAGGAAAGTTCTGGACTGCAAGATGGGCGCAAAAGTAGTGTCAGCGGCTTTTTTTGACGTCTAGTTGCAAGCTATCGCGGATTTGGAATGCAGCAGGGGCGCTCCTTGGCGGTTGATGGATCTCAGAAGTGGCGCGGTGGTCGGCCGCTTTTGCGCGTCTGACGGGGAAATCGCACGCAGATTCAAGGTGTTTAGAGGTCTGATGCTATTCTTTCTCCCGTAGGCAAAAAAATAAGGAGGGAGTTTGGAAAAACGAGGAGCTTTGGGACGTCATTGCCGGAGCTTCGGGCTCGGTGTTTTGTGTCTGGTCTTGACTGCCTGCAGCGGCGGAGGCAGTTCGTCTGGCAATGGTTCTACGGCAACAGGCATTTCGACAGTAACGCTCAAATGGAATGCGCCAAACCAGAACATGAATGGCAGCTGCCTTACCAGCATTGCCGGTTACCACGTCTATTCGGGCACCTCGTCAAGCAATATGGCGCTCAAGGAAACCTTGGCACCAAATGCTGTTTCGTGCAGCGCTGGCGGAACAGCAAATAACTGCGGACAGATCCAGACCTGCTCATATACTTTGACCAATATTACCTCGGGCACATGGTATATCGCCGTTCAGGCATTTGATTCAAGTGGACAGGACAGCGGCGACTCAAATGTAGTAGTCAAGACGATTCCATGATGTGGAGATACCCACCGCCTGGGCCGTTGGTACTATCAACGCCGTGCTGCATAACGATTCGCTGCCGAATCTGGATGGCGCCTACCTTTACGTCTTCGACGCCAACGGCAACGTCAACCCGGACGGCTATTCGCTTTGCGGGTCTTGTCCGCAGCCACCGTCAAACCTGACCGCTAGTTGAACGAATCCTTACGACTTGTAGAGGACTGACATGCAAATGTTATCCGGAGCAAGCCTGCGCAAAGCTTTCACGTGGAATGCTTTCATCGTGCTGAGCTTGCTTAGCGCTGAAGTATTCGCCACGCCGAGCATTACCGGAGTCAGTACTGCGGGCGGCCTGGTCAATGGCGCATCCCTCACAATTACCGGATCAGGATTTGGAACCAAGTCACCCGCTGCGCCATACCTGTGGGCCGATTTCAGTAACGGTTCTATCGAGCCGTCGAACCTGGGTCAACAAACCCAGTGGACGCAGATTCAGAACATGGTGTACAGCGCAACGGGCGGACCCAACAATGGCCCCTATGCGGCGGGCATTCCTTTGAATCTGACCGGAAGCGGTTCTGATGACGCATGGGCGCTGGCCATCGATGCCAAGGGATTCACCTGGAACGATCTCAGCGCGCGATATTACGTTTTCAAAAAGAGCTTCAGAAATTTCGATGTGGAAAATTATCTAGGAACTGGCGCTCAACTGAACTGGAAACCCTTCCGTATCTGGAATCTCAATTCAAGCGGCAACCTGGCATATCCAGATTGGGCAGAAGGATCATTTAACGGAAACTATGAAAGCGAGGGAATAAGTGCCTATGGCACCACTGAAGTGTCACCCTACGCGGCGGTCAACGGCGTACCGACAAACCCCGCATTAGTCGCCGGCCCTGTCAGCCAATGGTTCTCGGAAGAGAATATCTGGCAGGTCAACTCGACGACCACAAGCAATGATGGATTATATTGGTGGTACGTCAACAATCAGCTTGTTGGCCAGCTTCCGGTCAACATGGGATGGACCACATACCATTTCATTATGCGCGACGACTCAACGTCGAACGGCTCGATGATCAGATTGTACGCTCAGGGAGTTGCGGCGAATGCGCCTTCATTCCCGCTGACCAACGCATTCGGCATGGACGACATCTACGTCGACAACACCTGGTCGCGCGTGATGATCGGCAATGCATCCACCTGGGCCGCGAGCATGGTGCATGATGTGGAGATTCCGACCGCCTGGTCCGACGGTTCCGTCTCTGTGATACTGCACAACGATTCCCTCCCGAGCTTTGATGGCGCCTACCTTTACGTCTTCGACTCCAACGGCAACGTCAACCCGGACGGCTACCCGCTTTGTGGATCGTGTCCGCAGCCGCCCGCTAACCTGACCGCCAATTAACCGGATCCAAAGACCTGCGGACCGACAATCCATGTTAACCGCCGCAACCGTGCGCAGAATCCTAGGCTGGAATGCGTTGATCGCGCTGTGTCTGCTAAGCGCTAGGACCGAAGCTACCCCGGCGATTACTGGTGTGAGCGATTCCGGTGGTTTGGTCAATGGTGCCACAGTCACCATCAATGGATCGGGCTTCGGGACCAAGATTCCTGCCGCTCCTTACGTTTGGGCGGACTTCAAACAGGGAAACCTCGACCCTTCACCGCTCGGGCTTGATCAATCATGGGGCAACAGCCCCGGCACGGGGTCGAGTGTCGGCAATATGGTCTATAGTGCCACGGGTGGTCCCCAAAACGGACCGTACGCCCAGGGCACGCCGCAATCCGGATCGGGGGTCAGCTGGGCGTTCTTTGTGGACCCTCCTGCCACCTCTACAGGTGCCTGGGCGTTTACCTGGAACGACCTCGGTGCCAAGTATTATGTCTTCCGGAAGGCAAAGAAAAACTTCGCGACAGCGAACACGATAAACTGGAAACCCTTCCGCATGTATAGCCTCTTTTCCGGAGGAACGGAGTGGGTGTGGGGCTCGTGGAACGGCAACGTGGAGGCTGACGGCCTGCATAACACGGTTGGCGGCATGTCAAGCGCCTACGCGGCGACCTACGTCAATGGCGCCACATCCGGTACCGCGACAAGTCCCACGCTTACAGAAGGCCCGCTCAACCAGTGGTTTTCCGACGAAATCGCCTATCAGGTCAACACCTGCTATACCTGCACCGATGGAACGATGCAGTGGTGGGTGAACGGCTCTCTCGTCGGACAGGAACCCATTTACATGGGCTGGACGACCTACACCCTAACGCTACGCGACTCAGCAACCAATGAAGATATCGCCAACATGGCTATCCAGGGTGTTGCGGACAACGACCCCTCGTTTCCGACCACCAACACCTTCGGCCTGGCCGACATCTACGTCGACAACACCTGGTCGCGCGTGATGATCGGCAATGCATCCACCTGGGCCGCGAGCACGGTACATGATGTTGAGATTCCCACCGCCTGGGCCGATGGTTCTATCAACGCTGTGCTGCATAACGATTCGCTGCCGAATTTGGATGGCGCCTACCTTTACGTCTTCGACTCCAACGGCAACGTCAACCCGGACGGCTACCCGCTTTGCGGGTCTTGTCCGCAGCCACCGTCAAACTTGATCGTAAATTGACAGCGCGGGCGACTGAATTTCTGTGGGGGGCGGGGCGTCGCGCAAGACGAGCGACAACTTCTGCTGGGCAGTCTGTAGGATTTCCAGGCCGGCTCGGCTCATACTCGTAACTGTCAGTCACCTTTGTGTGACCTTAGCTTGAGTCATGGCAGACTTTGGGAACTCGACCTGCTCGGCCAGCGGCTTCCCGCCGCTGGCTGTAATTATTGACCAGATCTGTGGTTGGGAACCTTAAACCCAGGGATTACTTTTTCTGCCCCGGGGGGCGGAATCCGGCCGGAAGTTTGCCGTAGTCACCCTCGCCAAAGAGAAACCCGACCATGTGCATTTCGATCACCTCGATGCTTGCTGGGTCGGCGGTGCTGAGGTGGTTTTCATTGATGATGATTGCCAGGCGCTGGAGCCACTGGTTCCATCCCTCGCGCGAGACGTTTTCGTAGATGCGCTCGCCTAGGATGCCGGGATGTGGCGGGCGATCCAGCCCCTCGGCTTCGCGTTTGAGTACTTTGCAGAATACAGTCCGTGCCATGATTTCACACTTTAAAAGTGGTTAATGTAAGTAGTTCCGAATTATAACTGAATGGGCGCCTCCTGCGCGACGTTTGCAGCGTCTAATTTGTACGAATGCCGGTTAGGCGGAACAGCGAAAAGAAGGTTAGAATAATACCCGTAACGATTATTTCCCTTGTAAAAATTGGAGGTTTTATGTCGGCAGCAGCAAGTGTGGCCTACCAGCCCGAAATCAATGACGACGACATTCGCCTTACGCCGGCAGCCCAGGCCAAAATAGCCGAGCTGCTCAGCCAATCCGACGGAGAGGCGTCCGCGATCCGCGTTTTTGTGGCCGGCGGCGGCTGTGGCGGCATGGCTTATGGCATGACCTATGCCGAAGCGACCACACCCTACGACAGCGTGATAGAAGGGCAGAGTTTCAAGGTCTTGGTGGATGCAGTTGCGCTCAATTATCTGCGCGGCTGTGAAATCGACTTCACCAACGACAGCCTCAATCCGAGCTTCGTGTTCAATAACGTCTTCCAGAGCGTTGGCGGAACCGGTACCTGTGGTGGTTGCGGCGGCGGTTGCGGAAAGTAATAGTGTCCCAGCGCGGCGCCTGCTGCTAATTGCGCCGCACGGCAGCTACCGCACCGCACCGTTTATCGAGGCGGCCGGACAGCGCGGCATTGAGGTATTGATTGCCTCGGAAAGCAGGCATTCGCTGGTAACTGCCTACGCCAAGGGGCTGCAAGTGGATTTTTCGGATGCGGACAGCGCCCTGCGCAGCGTGTTGCAGGAAGCCCGTAGCCGGCCGTTTTCCGCCATCGTTGGTACTGATGATGCCAGCACAGAGCTGGCGGCGCGCGCGAGCAGTGCCTTAGGGCTGCCGCACAATCCGCCCGATGCCGTGCGCTTCGCGCGGCGCAAGGATCTTGCTCGCGACCGCTTGGCGCAATGTGGTGTGCCAGTTCCGTGGCATCGCAGACTCGACCTCGAGCGATCGCTCGCGCCGCAGATCGAAGGCATTCCCTATCCTTGCGTACTTAAGCCGGTTGCACTCGCGGCCAGCCGCGGCGTAATTCGCGTTGACAATCCCGCTGCCCTGCTGCGGGCGGTCGCGCGCATTAGCACCATCCTGGCTCCGATCAAAGATCCAGACGAAAGACGCTTTCTCCTCATTGAGCGGTTCATTCCGGGTGCTGAGATCGCAGTCGAAGGTCTGCTCAGCGGCGGCCAATTAAAGATTCTCGCGATTTTTGACAAACCAGACCCGCTCGACGGCCCTTTTTTCGAAGAAACCTATTATGTTACCCCGACGCGCCTGAGCGGTGCGATGCAGGCTGTCTTGCTGCAGCGGTTGAGTGACGCCTGTCGCGCCTACGGCCTGCTAGAAGGTCCGGTGCACGCGGAATGCCGCATAAATGAGCAGGGGGTGTGGATTCTGGAAGTGGCGGCACGCACGATAGGGGGGTTATGCGGGCGGCTACTGCGTTTTGGTACGGGATTGGGACTCGAGGAAATCGTGTTGGCACATGCGATGGGCGAACAGATTGAAACACGCCTGGAGGACGGCGGGGCGGGTGTCCTGATGATTCCGATCCCGCAAGCCGGCATACTGCGTCGCGTGGAAGGCGTG
>JAKBDW010000531.1:0-9648 GCA_021834245.1 Pseudomonadota bacterium | reverse complement strand
CGCTGGGTGCTCATAGACAACCTTTTGTCCCGTTGCCTTGGACAGGTAATCGGCCAGCATGCCGTACACTTTGTCCCCCGCAGCTGTGGATTCGCGCGGCGGGGCGCCTAAAATGAGATCCGCGCGCGCCACGTTGGCGATAAAAACCGTGACCAAAATTGTCACGATGGTTACAGCCGCTCTTGCTCTTGCCAGCATTTGTTCGCCTCCAGCGTTCGACGACAAAGGGACGTCACGATTGAATGCGTCATTCCATCGACAGCGTGTATCTTTTCCTTATAAAACTTTGCTTTTCCCGTACATTGACTCCGGGATTCTCTGCCCCTGGACGGGATCCCTCACAACGCACATGCGTTGCAAAACGACGCTCGATGCTTGCGCATCGATTCATCATACATTTGCGTCGCCGGGGAAATGCCTGCGATCAGTGTGCGTGCCTTTATGAGCCCACCCGAAACTATTTTTTCTAACCTCTAACCCATTTCTTCTTAAGGCCGCCCAGATTGGGCGTTCAGGTTTAGCGGGGATCATTTGTCGGCGGCGAAACAGCTTCGCCAAGTGAGCTTAGACGTCGTAGGAGAATTTGCAACTAAGCCCGCCGGTTATTTTGCCGCGTTCGTCGGAGCAGCTAGCGTGCTGAAAAAGTGTCGTTGTAATGCGCAAGACTTGGCGACTTAATGTGCCTTGGCAGTGGTATCTGAGCGGGGTGCATGATTTTGCAAAGGTTCGGCTAATCAAGCGCTTGCCAAATACAAATCGAGAAACAGAATCACTTGGAAGGATAACCTGTTGACCGCATTTGCATCGCTCTCGAATTTGCGAATTGGGTTTGGAATGGAACAAAGTTTTTTGAAGTGAACGCTTGCAATGCAACAATCCGCGTCTAAGCTAAATCTAATTTTCATCCGGAAAAGACAACTAAAATTTCAATTTTCATGGGTGAGTCTGTGTGCCATTCGTCCGGCAGCTCACAGGCTTTAAAAATGAGCAAACATCAACACGTGGGAGTGTAAGCAATGAAAGCAAGCAGTAAGAAAATGAAAACTGGACTCGTGCTCTTTGGGGTCGCCGCTCTGTTTGCGGCAAACACTGTTTGGGCTGATGCCGATTACGCGGGCGATACGACATGTCCCGCTGCCGCCCAGACCGCGATGGATGCAACATTCGGGCCAGGCACAAGCAGTATCACCAGTTGTATCGCCAAGCGTCACAACATCCGTGTTGCGATCAGCATGAGCAGCGCGACCCTGAATCCGGCAAAAGGGATCGGTCAGACCATCGTCAACGTGCAGAACATGGTGCAAAACTATGAGGGCATGTACGGGCTGACGTTGCACCATGGTTATGACATCGCCGTGGTTGGGCATTTCGCAGGCGGCCGCTTTCTGCTTACCGATGCTGCCTACAATGCCACCTACGGTGTGCAAACTGGCAACCCGTCGCGCACGGCAGTGCAAGCGCTGCTTGAGCACGGAATCACGTTTGTTATGTGCCAGAACACGATGCGCGCGAATCATTGGGTGACCAGTGATCTGATACCTGGCGTGCAGGAAGCCCCGGCTGGTGTCGTGGCGCTCACCGACTATGGTATGCGCGGCTGGGTGCTTCTGACGCCGTAAAATGCAAGAGATCCAATTACTGGATTGATATGTAGTCCGGACGACGTGGCCGACTCAATTTGGCGCAACACCTTGGGTCGGCCACGTTTTTGTTTCTGCCTGTTAGCGGTCTATTTACTGGAGTATTTGTCCGCTGGATTTCCCGCCGTCGGTTAGCGCGATACCGAGCTAGCGATCCGCCACCGGGCCGCGCGATTCACGCTCGGCCGCTGCCAGTTCCCGTAATCCAAGTTTGGCTTGTTCAAGGACCGGGTTGTCGCTAGCCCGTGGAAACACCATATAAGCAGGTTGAATGAATTCAGGAGACCCTGGGACGGCGTAAAGGCGACCGGATTCAATGAATGGCGCCGCCATGCGGGCGGGCAGGAAGCAACTGCCGCCATTCGTGAGAAGGAACTGGATGCCGAGCCAGCCAATGCTGACGATTTGCGCGGATCCCTCGCGGTCAGAGAAGTGTTGCGAGTGTTGTGCATAAAAGCTTGGCCCCCACTCGACGTAGATGTAGTCGTCCCCCAATCCATTGTCATCGGGACGGGTGCTGACCAGCACCAGCGTTTCGTCAAAAAGCGGCTCGACAATGAGACCGGGACTATGGCTCGGGGTATACATCAAGCCGATGTCGAGCGTCCCTTCCACCAGACGGTGCATCATGTCTTCGTCGAACCCGATCTCGCTGCGGATTACGATATCCTTGGCCTGCCGGCGCATCCAGCCGACCCATTGAGGCAGAAATCCCTCCCACAGCGCAATGCGTCCACTGATGCGAATGCTGGCGCGGTAGCGCTCCGGCAACCCGACATCGTCCCGCGCCTGGCCTGCTGTCAGAACCAGCCGTTTGGCATAGTCGAAAAACCGCCGACCTGCGGCGGTCAGCTCCGCGCCAGCGCGGTTGCGCACGAACAGTTTGGCGCCAAGCTCGGCTTCCAGGCGCTGGATGCGTGCGCTAATCGTCGATTGGGTCAGATGAAGGTGGTGCGCCGCCTCCAGAAAGCTGCCATGCGCCGTAATGGCGAGGAATGTGCGCGCCTGGTCAATGTCCATCGTAGCTTCTTTTATATCGAAAATGTCGATATTATATAGCAAATAATATCGTTTGATTAGGGTATTAGCAGGTCCTAATATCGTCTTGCGTGTCAACAATTCCGGCAAAAAAAGGAGAAGCCCAGTGACGACCATGAATGCCGAGCTTCAAATTCGACGCGACAACGAGGGTTATCTGGTTGATCCGATGGACTGGGATGAGTCCGTTGCCTGCAAACTGGCCCAGGAAGAGGGGATCGATCTGGATGAGACCCATTGGGCGCTCATCCGCTTTATGCGCGAATTCTGGCTGGAAAGCCGTATCGCACCAGACGTGCGGCATGTAGTCGACTTTCTCGCGCAGCAGCAGGGGATGGACAAGCGTGTCGCACGCAATTATCTCTTCAAGATTTTCCCCTACGGCTATGTGAAGCAGGCGTGCAAGATTGCCGGAATGCAGCGTCCGCGGGTGTGGAGTACGGGCTAAGCCAGGAATCGACCGGCGAGACCGTGGCTGGCGCAAGGTTGCGCCAGCCAGCTTGGGAGGCGCGGCTTTGGCCGTCCCGGTACCGACACTCGAGCTGGCCACAAGCCTCATGTCTCTGGCGGCGTGGCAAAATTTGCGGCAGAACCGCGCCACAACCTTGCATTCAAGGCGTTTCGTATTCTGAATAGGTCGGAAGGTCACCACCGCAGGACCAGTTCACGCGCGAATCCCAGAATATGCGTGCCTGTGGCTTGAGCGGCGCGTCGCTATCCAACGTACCTGCCGGCAAGACGATGGTATCTATTTCCTTGACGTAGCGCGGTAATGGGCCCCCGCACAGGCTGCAAAAGTGGCGGGCAAAGCGCTTAGCCTCAGGAACCTTGTAGATGCGCACCAGTTCCTCGCCCTTGATCCACTCGATGGCGCCAGGTTTGATCGCCAGATTCGATGCGTGTCCCGTGCCTGAAGACTTGCGGCAGCGACCGCAATGGCAATGGTAGAATTTCCGTGGCTCTCCGCTGACGCGGAATTGCACGGATCCGCAAAGACAGCTTCCAAGAAATGTGCCCTGTGTCATCGAAACGCAATCCTCCATTGTCGCTCGGCAGTGGATACAGGGTACCTCAAGCAGATGCCGGAGCGGAACGCCCGCGCTGCCCGCTGATCGCCGCGAGGGCGGCAGCGTGCCAAGCATGGACTTCCCGACTGATTCCGCTGATGTGCTTCGCCGCTGTAGCAGACAACAACTCGCACGCGCCACATCGATGGCTATGCCTGCTCTCGGCTTTACACGAAACAGGCTGCAAGGCGTTAAGTTTCTACCAGGAGCGCGGCCATAGAATCCGGACTCTGTTCCGCGCCGGCGTGCATTCTTTCCAGTATCTGGGTGGTCATCGCGTCCAGACCTACAGCGCTTGCACGAAAGCTGCAAAGATGGCGGCACGACCAAGGAGACATGGCGCTGCTTTGGTAACTGGCTTGATGACGACCTGTGACTGGGGTTGCCGGTCGACCCGTAATGTCTTGCACCTTAAATATATAGAGCGAGGGTCTGCATGGCGGCACAATGAGCCGCACACTGGCGATGATGATCTACCTCGCGTTGAGAGTGACAACGGTTCGTGTGCAACCTGACCCGCAAGTACCAGCCTGCCCGTTTGCGGGCGCCCCTGTTTGGCGGAGTTTGGGCGCTGCACCTACGCCAAGCCCGCCCCGGATCAGTGTAAAGGCGTCGCCGCCTCCAGTACTTCCCCAGCAAGGTGGTGCGAATAACGCGCCAGATCGTGGACCGACAGAAACCCGACCATTGCCTTGTTGTGATCGAGCACCGCCAGACGGCGCAATTGCCTCGATTCCATCATATGGGCCGCGCTGGCAATCTCGTCATCACCAAAGCAAAAGGCCACCTGTTGCGTCATAATCGCACGCACAGTGGTGCGCAATGGATCCAATCCATTGGCGATGGCGCGGCAACAGATATCGCGGTCCGTGATGATGCCGACAAGTCCACCATCTTCCCATACGGCTAACGAACCGATGTGCAGGTCGCGCATTTTTTGCGCGGCTTCCTTGAGAGACAGGCCGGGGGTGATCGACTCAATCTTGGGTGTCATGATTTCCTTGACCAACATGGCTGCCTCCTTGTCTATTTCAGAATTAATAATAAAGTCATTCAATCATGGAAATGCGGTTGATTTATTGATACGGGTCAAAAGGCCGGTCCCATCAAATTTTTATATGTTGCTGCTGGCAGTGCCGAGCTGCGGGTGCGGTTTCGAAGAGCAAGCCGGCGTATTCTGGCGGGCAAGGAGATCTCTCGGTCGATCGCTAGATTGAAAGAGGCGGCACGAGTGCGAGCCAGATCCTCAGTCCATTTTTTTCGCGAGTTCGGCATGTTTCCCACACCCAGCATGACCCTTCCGCCGGACGGTTTTACCGGCCGGAGATAGGGCGCAGAACCGGGGTTGACCGCGCGCCGGAGCATCGCGTTTACCCGGGATTCGAGGACGAGTACACTCTCGCCCGACAATCGCGGTTGCCGCACGCCGGCAGGCGTGAAGAATTCAACGATTATGGCGGTGAAGGTCGGTCCCTCCGTGACGAAGGGTTGTGAACCCGGTCAGGTCCGGAAGGAAGCAGCCGCAGCAATTCGCTCGGGTGCGGAGTGCGGCCGGCTGGAGCCGCCACCCGTTTTCAGACAAGGTGGGGTACCAAGGGCATGCAGCCATGAGCTATCAGGTGTTGGCACGCAAGTGGCGTCCCCGCCGGTTTGCAGATCTGGTCGGACAGGAGCATGTCGTGCGTGCCCTGGTCAACGGACTGGATCATGATCGTTTGCATCACGCCTTCCTGTTTACTGGCACGCGCGGTGTGGGCAAGACCACCATTGCACGCATACTTGCCAAATCGCTCAACTGCGAAACTGGGGTGAGTTCCCAACCGTGCGGCAAATGTCGGGCCTGTACCGAGGTTGATGAAGGGAGGTTCGTTGATCTCATCGAAGTTGATGCCGCCTCGCGCACCAAAGTAGATGATACGCGCGAATTGCTTGAGAATGTGCAGTATGCGCCAACGCGCGGTCGTTATAAGGTATACCTGATCGACGAAGTGCACATGCTTTCGAGCCATAGCTTCAATGCGCTACTGAAGACGCTCGAAGAGCCGCCGCCGCACGTAAAATTTCTGCTGGCCACTACCGATCCGCAGAAGTTGCCGGTAACAGTACTTTCGCGCTGCTTGCAGTTCAATCTCAAGCGCCTGCAGCCGGAACAGATTCAGGCGCAACTTGAGAGAATTCTTGAGGCCGAGGCAATTGGCTTTGAAAAGCCGGCGTTGGAACTGCTCGCGCGCTCCGCGGACGGCAGTATGCGCGACGCCCTAAGTCTCGTAGATCAAGCGATCGCCTATTGCGGTGGCAAGGTCGCGGAGCGCGAGGTGCGCGACATGCTGGGAACCATAGACCAGGATGTCATCGATCGGTTGCTTTCGGCGCTCGGGGCCAATGACGCAGGTGCGGCACTAGCCGCCGTGGCGGATGCCGCGGAACACAGCATTGATTACGATGGAATGCTTCAGGAGTTGCTGTTGAGTCTGTACCGCGTCTCGCTTGCCCAGGTAGCACCACAGGTGTTGGCAGCAAGCGTGCCGGACGCGGCACGCTTGCAGGCGCATGCTGGGCTCATCGCACCTGAAGATGTGCAGCTGTTCTATCAGATCGGCATGATGGGGCGTCGCGAACTGTCGCTGGCGCCAAACCCGCGCAGCGGAGTGGAGATGATTTTGTTGCGCATGCTTGCCTTCCGGCCAGTGGCTCCCGGGGTGAAACCTGAGCAGTCCGCGCAGCGAGACGTAGCGGCGCCAAAGGATGGGCGTGACGTCAGCTCTTTTGCGCCGGCCGAGGAACCCGCGGCAGAAGGTCGGGTGGCGACGAAAGCTGGCGCATTGGTCGCAGCCGCGGACTGGTCGAAAATGGTGGCGCAACTCAAGGTCAGCGGCTTGGTGCGCGAACTGGCCAACAACATTACACTCGATTCAAGCGCTGGCGACACGCTGGAGCTCACGCTAAATGCCGCGGTCGGCCATTTGCTTAACAAGGAGCGTGAGGCGGCCCTGCGGCAGTCAATCGAAGAACTGCTTGGCCGGCCGGTAGCGTTGCGCATCCGTGTCGGAACTCCGGCGAATGAAACCCCGGCGCAGGAAAAGAATCGACTGCTCGACGAACGCCAACAGGCGGCAGTGCGAGCCATCGGCGAAGATCCGAATGTGCGGGCGCTGGAGGAGGCATTCAGCGCGCGCGTCAATCCCGGCTCGGTGCGCCCGAAACTGTGATGTTCCTGATAATTGAAGAGAGGTAGAGGCAAATGAAAGGCGGATTGGGCGGTATCATGAAGCAGGCCCAGATGATGCAGGAGAATCTGCGCAAGGCGCAGGAGCAACTTGCCAAAATCGAAGTCACCGGCAGTGCCGGAGGTGGTCTGGTTAGCGTGACCATGACCTGCCGCCACGATGTGCGTCGCGTGCATATCGATCCGGGTCTGTTGCAGGAGGACAAGGAAGTGCTCGAAGACCTTGTTGCGGCGGCAATGAACGATGCGGTGCGCAAGGCGGAACAGGAGAGCCAGGAAAAAATGGCCGGCCTTACCGCAGGGTTCAATATTCCGGGCCTTAACCTGCCTTTCTGAGCAACGATGTCCGATTCTCCCGCCATCGACGATTTGCGGCAGGCGCTGCGCCGGCTCCCCGGCGTCGGGCCAAAAACTGCGCAGCGCATGGCGTTCTATTTGCTGGAACGTGACCGAGACGGGGCGCAGCTTATTGTGGATGCGCTGCGCAATGCCTTGCTGCGGGTTGGCCACTGCAAACGCTGCAATAACCTGAGCGAACAGGAAGTTTGTTCGCTTTGTTCTTCGCCACGCCGCGACACAAGCGTCCTGTGCGTTGTTGAATCTCCAGCTGACCTGATGTCCTTGGAACAATCCGGCGTGTACAACGGTCTGTACTTCGTATTAATGGGGCATCTGTCGCCTTTGGACGGGATTGGACCGGAGCAACTGGGAATAGCCAGGCTGGAGTTTTTGCTGGACGCCGGCGACATTAAGGAAGTCATTCTGGCAACGAATTTTACCGTCGAAGGAGAGGCGACGGCGCACTACATTGGTGAACTTGCCCGCGGGCGCAAGATTCTTGTGACACGAATTGCTTACGGTGTTCCGCTTGGTGGTGAGCTGGAGTATACCGATCGTGGCACGCTGGCGCGCGCGCTGAGCGGGCGACGGGAGGCGTGAGCGCTCTTTTGCGTATCAACCGGTGCTCAACAACAATTAACAAGTCAACAAAAATTCAATTACAACCTCATAGGAGTCATCAACGTGGACCTGAAGTCCGGTGTCGATGTCTTGTTTGTACTGATGGGAGCGGTTTTGGTGTTGGCGATGCATGCCGGCTTTGCATTTCTCGAGCTCGGTACGGTTCGCAAAAAGAACCAGGTCAACGCCTTGATGAAGATTCTTACTGACTTCTGCGTATCCGCGATCGCCTATTTCTTTGTCGGCTATACCGTCGCGTATGGAGTGAGTTTCTTTAGTGGTGCACCGCAGCTTGCCGTAAGCGACGGCTATGGACTGGTCAAGTTTTTCTTCTTGCTTACGTTCGCCGCGGCAGTTCCGGCAATCGTTTCAGGAGGTATCGCCGAGCGTGCTCGCTTTTGGCCGCAGCTTATGGCAACCGCCATCATTGTGGGGCTCATTTATCCCTTTTTTGAAGGCATTGCTTTTGGCGACCGTTATGGTGTTCAGCTTCTTATCGAGTCCAGTTTTGGCGCGAAATTCCACGATTTTGCGGGCTCTGTAGTAGTGCATGCGGTGGGGGGATGGATTGCCCTTGGCGCCGTCATGTTGCTTGGTCCCCGGCGCGGTCGTTTCACCAAGGACGGTCACGTGATCTCCATTCCGCCATCGAATATTCCATTTCTGGCCCTTGGTTCGTGGATCCTGGTTGTTGGATGGTTCGGTTTCAATGTCATGAGCGCCCAGTCTCTCGACAAAGTGAACGGCCTGGTTGCCGTCAACTCGCTTATGGCCTTGGTCGGCGGCGTACTGGGTGCGCTGGTTGTGGGTAAGAATGACCCCGGGTTTGTGCACAACGGCGCACTGGCCGGATTGGTTGCGATTTGCGCCGGTTCTGACGTAGTTCATCCTATCGGGGCGCTTGCCATCGGCGCCATTGCCGGCATGCTGTTCGTTTATGCCTTTACGGTTTCCCAGTTCCGCTGGAAAATCGACGATGTACTTGGAGTCTGGTCATTGCACGGCCTTTGCGGTGCATGGGGCGGCATTGCTTGCGGTATTTTTGGACAAAAGGCGTTGGGAGGCATGGGCGGAGTGTCATTCATGGCACAGCTTATCGGCACCATCGGTGGCGTAGGGTTTGCGCTAACGGGCGGTCTCGCGGTGTATGGAGTGTTAAAGAAGTTGGTAGGTATCAGGCTGACGGACGAGGAAGAATACCAAGGGGCGGATCTGTCAATCCACCGTATCGGCGCCTACCCGGAAGAGGAGACGAGCGGCTAGCTTAAATCAAGCGACGCTTTAAATTTCGGGCATCCGCATTCCATGGTTGAAATGGGGCCGAGTTGTTGCGTCCGCAACAAAACGTAATTTGCAGTGGGCAGATCCTTCACGACGCTGTACGGCCAAAGCGCAGCTCGTGGTTGATTCTTGGGGGCACCTCTTTGGGGCGGTACGCCTGACGGGGCGCCAGCCCGCCGGCAATTTAGTTAATGTATTGTGGATCACTTCGATGGCGGACGAAAAGGCAAGCCGCACGGCGCGGTACATTGCATTTCGCCGTGCGTTGGTGGCGCACGAACAGTCGTTACAGCGCCTCTTCTGCGATTTTTAAGCAACCGCTCTGTTATGTGTGCGGGTCCATTGCATAGCCGATTCCTGCGTTGGGGCGGACGGACTTGTTGGTGCCGTGCCGGCCTCTGGTGATTGCCGCAATAAGTAAGCCACGTCGGACCTT
>JAKBDW010000520.1:0-9655 GCA_021834245.1 Pseudomonadota bacterium | reverse complement strand
GTAGGGGGGGCGGCAGCGTCAGACGATCCCGCTTTTGGCGCAGACCGCGCTGTCTGTGTCAGGTTGCAAAAATGAACGTTGTTCGATAATATCGGATTACATAAATGAACACCGTTCGATTTTTTATCTAAGGATGCACCGTGGGGAGTGTTAAGAACCATGGGTAGATTAACCGGCAAGGTGGCGATCGTAACGGGTGCCGCGCAAGGGATGGGTGCAGCGCATGCGCGCATGTTCGTGCGGGAGGGGGCGTTCACGGTGCTCACCGACCTAAACGACAAAGGCGGTAAGGCGCTCGCTGCGGAACTCGGCAGAAACGCGCTGTTCATCAAGCATGATGTCCGCAACCGCGGCGAGTGGCAGGCCGTGGTCCAACAGGTGACGGAGCACTTCGGTTCGGTGAACGTGCTGATCAACAACGCCGGCGTCATCGGTCCTGTCGTCGAGATCCTCGATTTGACCGAGGCGCAGTTTCTCGATGTCTGCGCTGTCAACCAGACCGGAGTTTTCCTCGGCATGCAGGCCGTGATTCCGTCGATGAAGAAGCTCGGTGGGGGGTCGATTGTAAATGTTTCGTCGATCGCTGGAATGGTGGGCCACGCGGGCTCGCCGAATTTAGCGTACGTGGCGAGCAAATTTGCGGTGCGCGGCATGACCAAGTTCGCTGCGATTAGTTACGGCGCGAACAACATTCGTGTGAACTCGGTGCATCCGGGATATATCAAGACGCCGATGATGGTGGCGGCCACCGACGAGAACGGTGGTGGCGCCGCCGTGGATATTCCTCTCGGGCGTTTCGCCGACCCCGAAGAAGTCTCAAACCTGATGGTCTTTCTCGCCTCCGACGAATCCTCGTTTATCTCCGGGCACGAGCACGTGATTGACGGTGGGATGTTGGCGGGCTGAGCAGAACGGACTGTCGGCCACATGTAAATCACGAGCACCACGGCACCAAAACACACAGGGGGAACGCAGCGATGGAGAAATATACGCGTCTACGGGCGGCGGTGCACTTGGCACTATTGGTGGGTCCATTGGTCGGGTATGCCGCGAATGCTGAATCAACCAAGGACATGGATGAACTTGCGGTGATTACGGTGACCGCGCAGAAGCGCGTGCAGCCGATCAACGACGTCGGTATGACGATCCAGGCTGCGACCGGCAATGCCCTAGAGAACCTAGGCATTCATGGTCCTGGGAGCCTTGCCAAAATCGTCCCAGGATTCACGTACACGAATTCCATTTATGAAACTCCGGTGTTCACGCTTCGCGGCATCGGTTTATACGACGCGACGTTTGGTGGCTTGTCACCGGTAGCAATTTACACCGACCAGTTTCCACGCAATTTCCCTGTAATGTCCTCAGCGCTAGATCTGGACATCAAGCGCGTTGAGGTCATGAAGGGACCCCAGGGCACGCTCTTTGGTCAGAGCGCCACCGGTGGTGCTATCAATTACATCACGGCTAAGCCGACCGATCACTATGAGGCGGGACTCGACGTGTCGGACGAGAGATTCAACAAGCAAGCAATTTCGGGGTTCATAAGCGGTCCGATCTCAAATACTCTAAAGGCGCGGTTAGCAGTCCGCTCGATCCAAGGTGGTGCGTGGCAGTACAGCATCTCGCGCCCGAATGACCAAAATGGTGCGACGCGATTATTGGAAGGACGCCTGACTGTCGATTGGACGCCGATCGATCGGTTGACTGTCGAGTCAAGTTTCACTGCAGTGCGGGATACGTCCGACGCTCAGGCTCCGCAATTTGTAAGCGCCAAGTACGATATCTATAGCACCGCCGCTCTCGCAGCGGCCAACGCAAACCCGGCAACCCGCAATCCATATGGAATTGTAAATAACACGCTCTATGCGCTCTTCACGACCCCAGGATCTCCGGGTTATGACAGCACGTTTCTCGCCAACCAGAACTTAGTCGTGACTCGGGCCAACGATACGAATCCAGCCGATGCCGCATTAGCTGCGGGTTCGCTGGCACTCCTTGGCACGCCGGCGGAGCCCGGTAACGCACGCGCTGCGGAGTGGACACCGAACCTTTTGGGGCCGTCGAACAACGGTTACTTCCAAGGCACGCTTCGTGCGGATTACGACTTGACGCCGTCGATTACGCTGACCTCGCTGTCGGCCTGGGCGCATCAAAAGCTCGACTACGCGCAGGACCTCGATGCCACGACCGCAACCTCGATGGATGTGCCGATCTGGGGAACCGTTAGCACATTCAATGAGGAGG
The DNA here is from genome assembly GCA_021834245.1 of Pseudomonadota bacterium. Classification (GTDB taxonomy): domain Bacteria; phylum Pseudomonadota; class Gammaproteobacteria; order Acidiferrobacterales; family UBA6901; genus JAJXUF01. Next base: position 7,411 of record JAKBDW010000520.1, on the reverse strand, counting down.
TTCACTTGTCGGGCGCCTCCGATGTGTGGCACTGGATCGTTGGCGCCAACTATGACAACGACGCGACGCGACAGTCGAACGATTTCATCATGGCGGAAAATCCAGCCAACCTGCCGTTCCCAGGAATGGCGCCGGATACGGTGACCTACAACAATTTCTCTTCGAGCCTGCAAACTTACGCTGGATTCTTAAACGCCGAGTACAAGTTCCGGCACAATTGGTCGGTCTCCGCTGGCGCTCGTTACACCAAGAACGACCAAACCGCGTCCTACTGCATTAGCGATCCAACGAGCGATATCGGTCAGTCGACCTCCGCGATCTTCAGCGTCCTCCAGGATCTCCTTACCGGTTCGACGTTGCCGCCGGTTGGCCCAGGGCAGTGTTTCTCGTTGGGTGACGGTTCGTACGGAACGACGTTCGGCAAGGCGACGCTGACCTCGATGACGCACTCGTTGAACCAGAGCAACGTGTCATACCGTGTCGGGCTGAACTACAAATTTGATCAAGGCACTTTGCTGTACGGTACGGTCAGTCAAGGCTACAAGGCGGGTCTATTTTCGGCAATCGGTGCATCGAGCACATCGCAATATGTTCCGGCGGTGCAAGAGAAGGTGGTCGCGTATGAAACGGGATTCAAGGCGCCGCTGTTCCACAACCGGATGAATTGGGACGGCGCGCTCTTTTATTACGACTACAGGGATAAGCAGGTCCGTGGCGACGTGTTCGATCCAATATACGGTCTGCTCGAAAAGATGATCAATGTGCCGAAATCGCGCGTCTACGGGGTCGAAACGGAAATCCTCGCGCGACCGATTGATCCGCTCACGGTCAGCTTGAGTGCGACCTATCTCAAGTCCGAAGTGATGAGTTCGTTCTCGACGTTCGACGGGACGGCGGTGTACAACGCGGAAGGATTCACCGGCAACTTCAAGGGGTCTACATTGCCCTTTACGCCGAAAGTGAGCGGAAATGCGGACGCGGAATACGACTGGCAGATCGGGCGGTCCTGGTCACCGTTCCTCGGCGGCCACGTGTTTTACCAAGCAAGTGAGAACACAACGTTCAGCAACGGGACGCTCTACGCTGGCGATTTCGCGATTCCCGCGTACGCCACGCTCGACTTGCGCGCGGGTGCTCGTTCGCAGAACGATAGGTGGCAGGTCACTGTGTATGGCCGCAATGTCCTCAACAAAACCTATACGACCAGCATAACCAGTTACCTCGGCGACAGCCGTTTCCGGTTGACCGGAATGCCAGCAGTGTACGGGATCTCGTTGCGGATGAAGTTCGAATAAGAATTTGTGGTTCGATTCGGATTTCCCAATGACTTTCCGGGGGGATTAGCCATTGGTATTGCGGGGTGAATGGCACAGTCATCGCCGTAGTCCACAGCCCCTGATGGCCGACGACGCGGGCCTTGGAAGCGTAGCGCGCCAAGTGTGGCCGGGCGAGCGTTGCGAGCGGCTGGTGGGTCCACGGGGATGACAAGAAGCCCTTGGTGCCCTCGGCGTCGCTGCTCATGGTGCCCGCAGTTTCTGCTCACGCTAGTCAGTACGGAAAACACGGAAATCAGCCACCTTGCTGCAGATCCCCCTTTAGGGACAGCCGGATATAACCGAATTTGTTACTAAGCCGGCCGGCTCAGTAACTGACGGAGCCATATGCGTCGGTGCGCCGAACAGAAGCAGTTTGCCAAACTTTGCGCGGGTAATCGGAAAAGCCAATATTCTTAAGGCGCGAGAACAACTTCAGTACTGAGCAATATTGCACTGTAATCTACGAAATTTTTATATAATGAACGTTGTTCAATCTGGCACGCCACCTGAAAACCTGATCGAGGCTCGTTCGGATCCGGTAAGGAATTGTCTGGGGAGGGCAATGACATGAGACGAGCAGCAATCGTATCCCCCGTGCGAACTGCGGTAGGCACATTTGGTGGTAGCTTGCGCCCCGTTCCAGTCGGGGAATTGTGCGCAACGGTAGTGAAGGCCGTCCTGGCCCGGACGGATATCGATCCGATGAAGATCGAAGATTCTGTGTTTGCGCACTCCTACACGAACGGCGAGACGCCTTGCGTGGGCCGCTGGGCCGCCCTACAGGCAGGACTCCCGATTGAGGTCCCCGGGATGCAACTGGATCGACGCTGCGGCGGTGGCCTTCAGGCGATCGTGACCGCCGCCATGATGGTACAAAGCGGCGCTGTCGACGTCGTACTGAGTGGTGGTGTCGAGAGCATGAGCAATATCGAGTACTACACTACTGACATGCGCTGGGGCACCCGTTCCGGCTCGGTGAAACTACATGACCGCCTCGAGCGCGGTCGCGAACGATCCCAACCCGTGGAACGCTTCGGACAAATCTCCGGCATGATCGAAACCGCGGAAAACCTCGCCCGCGAATACAACATTTCGCGGGAAGCAGCCGACGAATATGCGATGCGGAGCCACCAGCGAGCTGCGGCCGCATGGGAATCAGGGCGCTTCTCGGACGAGGTCGTACCCGTGACAGTACCCCAACGAAATGGGGGTCAACTGCTTTTCGCTAAGGATGAAGGTGTTCGACCGGGCACGACCATGGAATCCCTGGCTAAACTTGAACCACTAATCAAGGGCGGTGTCGTGACTGCCGGCAACTCAAGCCAACAGAACGACGCGGCCGCGGCTTGTTTGATTGTGGCCGAAGACAAACTGAAGGAACTCAAGCTTGACCCCATGGGATACTTGGTCGGTTGGACTGCTATCGGTTGTCACCCCGGCATCATGGGCATCGGGCCGGTGCCCGCGGTCGAGAAGTTGTTTCGCAAGACTGGACTCTCGTTCGACCAGATGGATCTGGTCGAACTTAACGAAGCTTTTGCTTGCCAGGTACTGTCGGTGCTCAAAGGCTGGGGATGGAACGATCCGAATCGGCTGAATGTGAATGGCTCGGGAATCTCGCTCGGCCATCCCATCGGAGCAACGGGTGTGCGCGTTCTGACGACACTGTTGCATGAACTCCAACGCCGAAAAGGACGATATGGCCTGGAGACCATGTGCGTGGGAGGCGGCCAGGGGGTCGCGGCGATCTTCGAACGGGCTTAGCGCTAGTTCCCCGAACATACATGGATATACATGTACTTTTCCATTGATTTCATCAGATAGCGTAAAGACAATTGTCGGAGCAATAGCGGACTTGTCCGCTTTAGTCGACACATCACTGTCACTCAGAGAGATGTTCAAAATGTCCAAGCGGGGCAAGAGATATATAAAAGAATTTCGGTACCAGCGGGTATAGCTTGTGCGAACGGGCCGTGAGATTCCCGAGCTTTCCAAGGAATTTGGGGTTTCGGTCTGGTCGATCAGGAATTGGGCCAAGCAGGCAGCACGGGATGCGCGCACGGGCGATCAAGGTCTGACAAGCTTGGAACCCACACCGCAGACATTCATCGCTAGGTTATTGCGCACCGATGGGTTTCGAGCGTCACGCACGCGAACATCGGGCAGCATGAGCAATGGATGATCAATCATATTTAGAGACTATATAATATGAGTGGGTGTCATGAGAGTCCACGGCCGCAAGTTCAGTCACACGAAGCTGGAAGATATTCGCTTTTCTGCGGTCAAGGCGGTGCAGGCGGGGGAAGCGCCCACGGAGGTGGCGCGGCGCACGGGTCTGTATACGAACCGGATTTTCATCTGGCTGGCGGCGTATCGAAGCGGCGGATGGCAGGCGCTTCGGGCACGCCAGTCGATGGGTCGGTCGAAGCGGCTCACAGGCAAGCAGATCCAGTGGATTTACCAGACGATGACCAGCAAGAATCCGATTCAATTCAAGCTGCCTTTTGCGTTGTGGACTCGCGCCCAGATTCGCACGCTCATCGTCAGGCGCTTCGGAGTCACGCTCAGCGCCGACCGATCTATTTGATCGTGGATGGACATCCCTCGCATCGCTCCAAACTGGTCAAAACCTACGTCGAGTCGCTCCAAGGCAAGCTGCGTCTGTTCTTTCTGCTGCCATGCTCATCCTGGCTCACTCCAGACGAACTCGTGTGCAAGGACGTCAAGAACAACGGGGTTTCCCAGACCCCGATTCATGGCCCGAAAGACCTTGCCCGGACCGTCGTCGGTCGCCTCGGTCATCAACAGAAATCGCCTACGATCGTGCGCCCGTTCTTCCGGGCTCGGGATACTCGCTACGCCGCGTTGTGATAGTCCCGTACATATGAACCGATTAGTTACCGAACACTACTTTTGAGGGGATTGAAAGTGAACATACAAGCGTTGCTGCCACAATCGAAATTGCCCTTGTATTACAAGTCGGTTGATTGGGAGAGCTTCTTCGTGGAGAACCCGCCGCCCGATGTCTGGTATGAGCATGTCTTTCTCAGATGGTCGAAGGATCAGATTCGTGCCTACCAAGAGCGTCACTTCCTGAAGATCATGGATCTTGGCTGGAAGAACCCCTTCTACCAGCGTTTATGGGGCGATGTGGGTATTGAGCGCAATGACATCCGAGGGCTTGACGATCTGGAGAAGCTTCCGATCTTCAACTCAGAAGACGTCAAGAAAAGCATTGAAGATCATCCGCCGTTTGGGGAGGTCTGCGGAATTGATGCGCTAGACTATATTCGTCGGGTGCCGCTCAAAATCCAGACGAGCGGTGGCACAACTGGTGTTCCGCGTCCTACCCTATTCGGACCCTCAGACTGGGAGCTCAATGGTCTAACAACTGCCCGCCATCTTTATGTGCAGGGGGGCCGACCGGGCGATGTCCTCCAAGCCACAGCCACATTGTCGTTCGCCAACTTTGGTTGGGCATATTACCAGGCGGCGCACCACTACCTCGGCATGTTGCCGGTAACGACGGGTAGCGGTGTTGTGACTTCGACTCGAAAGCAGTTGGAGTACGCTATTACATTCGGCACCAACATCTGGGCGTCATTTCCGGAGTACTTCACGCAGCTTGCCAAGGTTGCGCAAAGCGAGATTGGCAAGGACGTTCGGCAGCTCCTTAAGACTAAGATGCTCGTGTCCTACTTGGGACCGGATCTCGACAACTCGCTGCGTCGCCACGTCGAGGAACTGTGGGGTTGCCCGGTCTACGACAACTACGGAACGCACGAAACCAACGTTTGCGCCTTTGAAGGGCAAGAGCAAGACGGTTTGTACATCATGGAGGACTTGGCTTACATGGAATTCGTAGATCCCGAAACCTTGAAGCCCGTTCCGACGGGTTCAGCGGGCGACATCGTCTTTACCCACCTTCATCGCCACATTCCTCCATTAATCCGCTACAACCTACGTGACCTCGGACGGATCAAGTACGAAGGCCAAGGCCCCTCGGGAAGCAATTTCCGCCGCATGGACAAATTTCTCGGCCGCAGTGACCAGATGGTCAAAATCCGGGGCGTTAACATTTATCCAATGGCTTGCCTAAGTGCCGTTCGCAGTGATAGTCGCACGACCGGCGAGTGGATCTGCATCGCGCAGCGAATCGAACAGAACGGCGTATTGCGCGAAGAGATGATCGTGAGAGTTGAGGTTCGCGCGGATGTCGGGTCGTGGGATGGCCTTCAAGAGCATCTTGAGCGTCGATTTAAGGAGGACCTCGGGATCAAGACGCCAGTGGAACTTGTGCCGGAAGGTCAACTTCCAGAAACAAACGTCGGCAAGGAAGGTAAACCACGGCGCCTGCTCGACCAGCGCGGAACCGTCATTCAACGCTAATCACAGCTTATATCCGGCTATGTTGAACCTGAATTTGACGTGCGCCGTGGAAAGGCGCGATTTCCCAGCGGGGGGAGACGCGCCCGGTGATTTTCGCTCCCGCCGGTAGCAATCGGAGCAGTCGCGGAGGTAACGAAGCGGCTGAAGTCTTCAGTGTAAACGGATCACGTAGGTGATTCGGCGAGCACGCAGATCGCAACGAGAGCTCGGATAGGCTAAGATTAATGGGATTGAGCTGCGTATTCAGGGAAAAACGGCCCGTCGGGAGGCAGACATGTCACCGTTAAATCGGTACTCTCAAGGTTGGAATATTGCTGATATTGTACTGATAAACAACGCTTGGCAACGCGTCGTTTGCTAACAGACAACGTGGAGCGACTGGAGTAACTGATGGCGCAGATGGTCAAGGGCAAAGTAGTGGTAGTGACCGGCGGAGGCACGGGAATCGGTCGCGAGCTCTCGCGCGGGTTCGCGAAGGATGGCGCGAAAGTCGTGGTAAACGACCTGGCCCGCGATCCACAGACAGGCCAGTACGCAGCAGAGCAAGTTTCTGAGGAAATTCGGAAGGCTGGTGGCGAGGCTATAGCCAATTCCGAAAGCATCGCCGAAAGCGCTTCGGCAGGCCATATTGTGCAAGCGGCAATCGACACTTTCGGCCGTATCGATTGCGTTGTTAATAACGCCGGCATTACACGGGATCGTATATTTTTCAATATGAGTATTGAGGAATGGAAGACCGTCGTCGACGTGCACCTCAATGGCTCGTTCTACGTTGCACGCGCTGCTGCGCCGCACTTCAAGTCCCAGAATGCCGGGTCCTATATCCATATGACGTCGACTTCGGGCCTCATTGGGAATGTCGGCCAGGCGAACTATTCATCGGCGAAGATGGGGATAGTTGGCCTATCGAAGTCGATCGCCCTCGACATGGCAAGATACAACGTACGCTCAAACTGCATTGCACCATGGGCTTGGACCGCAATGACGGCGAATATCCCTCCCGACACCCCTGAGAATATAGCGCGGATCGAGAAGTTCAAGAAAATGGATCCCCGCCAGATCGTCCCGTTGGCCGTATTTCTTGGGAGCGATGCCGGCTCGAAGGTGTCGGGTCAAATCTTCGGCGTACGCGCGAACGAGATCTACTTATTCAACCAGATCCGCATGATCCGATCGGTACATCGCAGTGTAGGCTGGACTGCAGAAACCATCGCTGAACATGCCATGCCAGCCTTTGAGTCAAGTTTTTTCCCGAATCTCCCATCGCTGACGGCAACCCCGTGGGATCCCATTTGAGAGAAGGGATTCCCACAGAAGTAACTCCGTTTTCTTACTGACCGTCTCATAAGTAATGCAATCACGAAGGCAGAAAAAGGGGGCAGATCGGATTGTCTGATGCAGCGGCGCAAAACGCGCTGGGAGGCGCGGGCTTTTCTGAGGCTGGCGAGCTGCGCGCGGCCCAGCTGCGTTATCGGGTTGGCCGTTGGCGAGAGGGTGCTTGGCGGCGTGCCAGGGGGCTTCGATCGGATTGAGTTCAGGTCCGTAGGCGGGCAGTTTCTCCAGGTGCAGACGCGGGTACTGGTGACAGAACGCCTGCAGCCCTTTGCGATTGTGGATCGCGGCGCCGTCCCAGACGACGATGACATGGCCACGCAAATGCTTGAGCAGATACCAGAGAAAGTCCTGCACCTCGTCGCTCGAGATAT
>JAKBDW010000005.1:9342-9705 GCA_021834245.1 Pseudomonadota bacterium | reverse complement strand
GGCAGCCGCTCTGCAGCGGGCCTTATCGGTCTTGAGCTGACACCCTTACCCTGCCCCGACAGCTTTCGGGCAGCGCTCGCTGTGATTGGCGCCTTGGGCGAAGTGCAGAACTTTGGCGTCGCCCAGCTCTGCAGCGACTTTGGAGGCACGAATTGAGCAACGCGTACACCCCTTTCCGCTTTCATCGTGGCCCACGCGAATTGTTCGCGCTGCACGTGCACCCGCGGTGTAGGCCTCGCGGCCATGCGGTGCTGCTGTGCAACCCGTTTGGACAAGAGGCTATTCGTGCCCATCGCTTTTACCGTGTCATGGGTGACCGACTGGCTGATGCGGGGTTTGACGTGATGCGATTCGACTACTACG
>JAKBDW010000005.1:0-9332 GCA_021834245.1 Pseudomonadota bacterium | reverse complement strand
CGACTCGGCTGGCGACGACGGTGAGTTCGACGTCGACGGAGCCATTGCGGATACCGTTGCCGCGGGTCAACGAATCATGGAACGAAGCAGGGCAATCCGACTGTCATACTTGGGGCTGCGGCTGGGCGCGACTATTGCAGCGCTGGCTTCGAACCTTTATTCTGATGAGCTGGAGCATTTGATCTTGTTCGAGCCCATCGTCGACGGCGATCACTATCTCCAAGAATTGAATCGCGCCAACGCTGAGGCCTTGAGGGCTACATTCGGGCCGCGGTGGCGCATCGACCCCGCCCTACGCGAATTTAACCTGCCCGACCCAAGCGGTGAGGCGCTGGGGTTTACGCTAACGGCAGCGTTTAAAGCGCAGCTAACAGCGCGCGTTAGCCTGGAAAAACCCTGGCCGGGCCGAGCGCGCAACATAGCGATTGTCACTTGCGACGCGCCAACGGTCGCGATTTTGGGGGCACTGCGCGGAAATGCCGCTACGCGGCGCAGCATACAAGTTGTCTGCTCGGACTCAGAGATCGACTGGGCCACCAACAGCGCACTTAACACCGCCATTGTTCCTAGGTCCTGGGTCGAACACACACTCAGCGCTTTGACCAGCTCGACGGCTCCTCATGCATGAAACCTCCCTCTCCTTTGGCCCCAACCAGGACCTGATCGGTACCGTGACCATGCCGGCCACGACGGCGCTAGGGCCGTGCATGCCCTTTGGCATGGTGCTGTTCAACGCCGGCGTGGTTACTCGCATTGGCCCTCATCGAATCAACGTAAAACTCGCGCGCGAATTGGCGCGACGCGGAACCCCCTCTATTCGCTTCGATCTGCACGCCATGGGAGACAGCCAAATCGCGGGCGGCACGCAGACCTATAGAGAGCAGGTGGTGAGCGATCTTCAAGCAGCGATGAATGCTCTACATGACGCGTCCGGCGTGCATCAGTTTGCCCTTCTCGGCTTCTGCTCGGGCGCGCTGCCTGCCTGCTGGGCGGCGCAGCGCGATGCGCGCGTGTGCCACATAATTCTTTATGACGCCTTCGAGCTGCAAACCGTTAAGAGTCAGATCCGTTTTCTGGCGGCTCGCTTGCGCAGCCTCGGGCTTAGACCGGCGGCCTTCTTGTGGCGCCTGCGGGGAGCGGCCAGAGCCGCCTTGACGTTTTTGCGCTCTCGGCTGAGTAAGCTCTTTGATCGTACCGAGGCAGGGCACCCCGTCCCAAGCGACGATAGCCCTACGCGTCGGCAACTGGCGGAACTGTTCGGACAACTTATGCAAAAACGGATCAAAGTAACAGTGTTGCATTCGGGCTCCGACTTCAGCAATGTTAACTACGCGAAGCAAATTGCCGAGGCCGTCAATGCAGGCGGCGTCAGCGCGACTGGGTTGCGTACCGGATTGCTTGCCTCCATTGACCACGTCGCCACGTCTACCCGCGCACAAAGGGAATTCATCGAATTCATCTGTGCGGACTTGTTCAACGACGTTGGTGGTGCGCGCGCGTGGCCGCATCTTCCCCAAGGGCAACTGGGAGCGGCTTCGTGTTCACAGGTTAGGACTCATGAACTGCCTGCAGCACAGTCGTCGGATGTCTAACCTTTGCTTCACGCAACCTTAGCGCGATGTCAAACGCAGCACTTGTATTCTGGATCGCGGGGGCCATCGTCGTGTACACGTACGCAGGGTACCCATTCCTGGTGGCGGCCTTGTCGCGCTTACGAAGGCCAAATCCTTGCCCGCTGTTGGCGGATGCTGCGTTGCCTCGCGTCACCATCGTGATAGCCGCACACAATGAGGTGGCGCGCCTGACGGAAAAGATCCGCAATCTGCGCGAACTGGACTACCCTGCTCACAAAGTTGACGTGTTGGTTGTCTCGGATGGCTCGACGGACGGCAGCGCCGACGCCATCGCTGATCTGCCCGGAGTACGTGTGCTGAGCTATCCGATACGGCAGGGCAAAGCTCATGCGCTCAACGTCGCGCTTCGCCACGTGGCCACCGAATTCGTCGTGTTCTGCGATGCGCGCCAAATACTCGCGCCGTCCTCGGTCCGACGGTTGATTTCCGATTTCTCCGACCCCACCGTGGGTGCCGTCAGCGGCGAACTAGTCCATCGTGCAGGCAGCACGCAAGCCAGCCAGAGCATCGGGCTGTACTGGCGCTACGAAAGGTGGATTCGCAAATCCGAGAGCCGATACCGCTCTACAGTCGGAGCGACCGGGGCGCTCTACGCGATTCGCGCTCGTGACTATCGTCCGCTAGAACCAGGCACTATCCTTGATGATTTTGAAGTCCCGATGCATATCGCGCGGCTAGGCAGACGCACGCTGTTTGAATCCGAGGCTCGTGTCTATGACAGTTTGCAGACTGACTCTGCCACGGAGATGAAGCGCAAAATTCGGACGCTCACTGGCAATTTTCAGAGCTTTTCTAGAAATCGCTGGCTATTTTCGCCTTTCCAAAATCCAGTGTTCTTGCAATTTGTTTCGCACAAGGTCTTCCGCTTGATCGTCCCTTATGCGCTCGCGCTGACCTTCGTCTCGAGCGCCCTCGTTCCATCCCCGGTCTATCAGATTGCTTTCGCACTGCAGATCTTCTTTTACCTGCTTGCGGCGGCTGGCCAATGGGTGCCCGCGACGCGCAGCAATAGACTGGTCAGTTTTGCCCATGTGTTTTTTGACATGAACGCTGCTGCCATTGTCGCCCTAGTGCATTTCGCGACGGGCCGGGTCAGCGGCAATTGGGAAAAGACATGAAACAAGTAGTCATCTTGATGTATCACAGCCTTTATAGCAATGCACTGGAACTTGGCGCAATTGACGCGGCCGACCGTCCTTATGCAATCTCGACACGCGAATTCGAGACGCAGCTCCTGCTTCTGCAGCAACATGGCGTGACGGTGCTTGATCCTGCCGAGCTTGAGAATGGGTGTGTCGAGCGTGGTGGCGTCATCCTCACATTCGACGACGGACACGCTAGCAATGCGAAATTCGCCTTACCCTTGCTCATGCAATACCGCATGAAGGCAACATTTTTCGTTACCACTGGGTTCGTCGGCCAGAGGGCTGGTTATTGCACGTGGTCCCAAGTGCGTGAACTTGCCGACAACGGTATGCGCATTGGGGGCCATGGCCACACGCATCAATTTCTAAGTGACGCTCCGGAGCAAGACCTGCAGGCCGAGTTGCAAATTTCGAATGCGCGACTGCGTGAAGCCTTGAAGATGCCCGTGGCGCAAATGTCCTTCCCCGGGGGCCGGTTTGATGCACGGACCATCTCGCTAGCCAGGGCCGCTGGATTCAGCGTGTTGCATGGCTCTGAGGTGGGCACATTCGCCGCCCAAATTGCGATACCCGGTGGGCCCCTTCCACGCATTGCCATACGGCCCAGTATGCGCCCACACGTATTCATGGACTATGCACAAGGCAAAGCCGCCTGTATTGTTCGAGCGCAAGTGGCTTCAAAGCTTAAAGGCGTCGCCAAACGACTGATCGGGAATTATACCTATCACCAACTCTATGCGTGGCTCAGGGGCTAAAGTGCAGAACACCTTGGCCCGACCGCCGATCAACGTCGCTGCTGCGGATAGCAATAACTGGGCTGGCGACCAGCTTCGTTCTACGCTCTGGTTACTAGCCGCGCCGATAATATTTGCATTTGCCATCACCGCATTTCACTTTGATCCTGGAAAATTAGGCCTCTATGGCTTTTCCGCACTGTTCGTCGCTTTTCTCCTTTTGCAGCTGCGCAAAGGGCCGGAGCCATTACTAGCAACAATAATTGTTTATATGCCACTGAGCAGGCTTTATGCGGCCCGAATCGCGCCAGGCCTGAATGGCACTAATCTGCTTGAGCTTTTCTTGGTTGCCGCTTGGCTCGCCGGCGCCTTCAGAAATAAGAGAAAGCTGCTTAGCGCCTATCCGTTCACGCGCGTTGTGACGATCTGGATGTTACTAGCGGTCGTCTCAATCTTCACGGCAATTTCGCAAATTGGCTTACAGCCCTTTATTTGGAACTACACGCAGCCCCTACGCGGCTTTTTTGATCAATTTATTATATTTTTTCTGTTCGTAAATTTAATATGCGACAAAAATATGGCTCGCCGCATCATTATTTATGTAATGCTGTCTGCAGCCGTCATTTACTTATTGGGCATTCATGAATGGTGGGGTACGCGTTATGACAGCAGCATAGAAAAATCCAGACTTCTGGGCCCAGTTGGCCAACCTAATGACTTTGCTGCGCTCATGGTCTATTCCATCGCACCATTTCTAGCTTACGGCGCTTATTATTTTCCGCGATGGAAATCGCTGCGCCTGACGCCAATTGTGTTAGTTGGCCTCCGTGTCTTATTGGCAGCCTTTTCACGCGGAGCCTATCTCGCGTTCGCGATGGAGTTATTTACTGTAGCGTTTTTCAAGAGTCGAAAATTTTTTATTCTTGTAGCTCTTATATTAGGATCGATCTATTTTTTTATCCCGGCCCTCGTTCCCAATTCCATGAAGGCGAGGATCGCGCAAACGTACGAAGATCGCGCAGTTGGATCCAGTATAGATAAAAGCGCTGAATCAAGGTTGATTCTTTGGTCAGCCGCGATAAAAATGATCAAGTCCAACCCGATTCTTGGGATGGGTTTCGATCAATTTCAACGCTTGTCTCCCGAATATACATCTGAACCGATTGAAGCTAGCGATAACCAGAACTTTTTTCTCTACACCGCTTCAAATATGGGTTTGCCAAGCCTAATCGTCTTTTTCATTATTATTTTCTCCGCAGCTTTGCGCGGTCTATATATATACCGAAGGTCGGCTCAAGCCATTGATCGAATTATTGGGCTGAGCGGGTTGACCATGGTGGCGGGGCTGATTGGAGTCAATATGTTTGGAACTCATGTCATTGACACCGCCGTGGACGGTTTTTTTTGGATCCATCTCGCAGTAATGGCACACTTGCTAAGAGATTCCTCTCAGCAAAATTCGCTTACCCAACATGCCAAGCGTTCAATTTGATCGGCCATTGATTGTTCATATGATCGACGAGCTGCCACGTGATGGCGCGGAGATGTTATTGCTCGATTTAATGAAACTACGCCAGCCTGAATTTCGATACGTGATCGTTTGTTTAATCCGTGGTGGCGCGCTGGAAGAGGAGTTTGAACGCATAGGTGTACAAGTCGTTATTTTCAAAAGGCGGCACAAGTTCGATCTTCGTTTGATTATTGAGCTGACCGGGTGGTTAAAAAGGGAAAGAGCTTCGGTCGTGCATACGCATCTCTTTACTGCGGATACTTATGGGCGCTTGGCGGCGAAGCTAGCAGGGGTTCCAGTCATCTTTTCGACTGTACACAACATTGTCAATCCTTGGAAGGGCAAATTTCGCAAGGGAATTGACCGGCTTTTTGCGCACATGAGCACCGGGGTAATTGGCTGTAGCGAGGAAGTGGCGCAAACCTTAGCGAAGCGCGATAAGATCCCCCCGGATCGAGTAAAAGCAATTCCGAACGGAATTGATCTACGTAAATTCGCTCGGATCTCCGGCGCTGGAGTTCGGAACGAGTTCGGCCTGCCTGAGGATAGGAGACTCATTGGTGTGGTGGGACGCCTCCATCCCCAAAAGGGCCACGAGGACTTATTTCGCGCGCTTGCAGCAATGCCTGACGCTCGCGCTGGACAACTAAACTGTCTGGTGGTCGGGATTGGGGATTTGCAAACGCGACTGCACGATCAGGTCACGGCGCTCGGCTTGGAGCAGTGCGTCATCTTCGCAGGGATGCGCAGAGACGTGCCCCGTCTCATTGCGGCACTGGATGTTTTCGTCATGCCCTCGCGCTGGGAGGGTATGCCTATTGCGCTGCTCGAGGCCATGGCTAGCTCTAAAGCTGTGCTGTGTACTCGCGTCGGCGGCATTCCTGACGTCGTACTTGATGGTGACAACGGGTTGCTTGTCCGTCCAAACGAAATCGCCGAACTCTGCGCTGGACTTGAATCGCTGTTGAACGATGCAGACGCACGAGCGCGCTTGGGCAAGCGTGCCCGGGCAACTGTGATCGAGCGCTTCGACGTTACCCGCACTGCGGCGGCCTACAACAAACTTCATATGCAGGCCCTAGGGTTGTCGCTTCCTAAATGACCACTTGGCCCCTATCGATACAGAGTGCTGTCCGATGAGACGACTCCTTGCCATGGCAATCTGGCCCTATGCTAGCGCGGTAAGCGCGCTTCATCCCGGCTTACGCATTCTTATGTATCACCGCGTGGCTAATTTAGCGGGGTACGACCAACTCACCGTCTCGCCGGCCCGATTCGAGCGCCAGATGCACTACCTCGCAGCTCATCACAGGGTGGTCAGCTTGACTGAAGGGCTGCAGCTATTGCGGGCCGGGCCGCTGCGTAGGCCTTTGGTGGCCGTCACATTCGATGATGGATATCTCGACAACCTCATCGAAGCCGCACCGATCCTTGCGCTTCACGGCATTCCTGCCACCATCTTCGTCACGACCCGCTTCTGCGACCAGGCCGTTAGCCACCCTCGCTACGGAAAGCCGGCGCATCGTCTGCACCTCAATTGGGATGAAATTGCTGCCTTGGCTGCCACACCTGGTATCACGATTGGCTCACACACCGTTAGCCATCCTTATTTGCCAACTCTTGGTCACGCACAAGCACAACAGGAAATCGAAGAAAGCCGCCATGAGATTGAGGAGCGCATCGGCCGGCAAGTGAGCCTTTTCTGCTACCCATCGGGAGATTTAAGCCCGCGCGAATTGCGACTGATAGCCGAGGCCGGCTATGCGGCAGCCGTCACTGTGGCCCCCGGCGTGAATTATGCGGACAGCGACGTTTTCCAACTCCGGCGCACTGAAATTACCAATCGCGACGCCAGCTTTGATTTTGCCCTCAAACTGGCTGGCGCGTTTGACCCTATTCACCGCGTTCTGCATGCACGGCGAACACGGCGCTTCGCCCAATACCACGCCGAGGCCCGTAAGGCGGCACGTACGAAACCATGAGAATTTTGTATTTGATGACCGAGCCCTTTGGCATTGGCGGTGTCCAGTCAGACATCCTGATGCTCACGGAAGACCTTACGAGCAAGGGCCATGAGGTTCATGTGGCGACGACCGCGGGAATCTTGCTGGAGGAGTTGATCGGCAAAGGCGCGCACTATGTAGACATAGATTTCCGTTTCAGGAATGTGCGCAACCTCCTTAAAGCCGCGCGTCTACTCCGACGCGTGGTACGCGAGCGGGGCATCGATTTGGTCGCGCCGCAATCGGTCCGCTCGTCCATCGCGGCCTACCTGGCGCTGCGCGTTGTGCCGCAAGGCTACTGCGCCAGGCCTACTAAGAAGTTCACTCCCATCGTTACCACCATTCACAACATCCACAACCCGACGAATTTCCAATTTGCAGGAAGAATTCTTCGCCACTGCTCCGACTTCGTCATTTTCGAGTCGAACTATGAGCGGAGCCGCCTGCTGGCGAGCGGCTTGAAGGCCGACCGCAGCACGGTCATTCACAGCGGCATTGACTTGTCCAAATTCTCCAACCGTACTTTTAGCACCGAGTTGGCCGAACGGTACGGAGTCGACCCTACGCGCCACTTCCTTTACGGTATCGTTGCTCGACTGTCCGAAGAAAAAGGCCACAGCTATCTAGTGGATGCGTTTGCCAAGGTAGCGCAGTGCCACCCAAACGCCCGGTTAATGATCGTAGGCGATGGGCCCTTGCTTGAGTCCGTACGGCAGCAAGTTGCCTCCCTCGGTCTAGAGGCCCAAGTGATCTTCACCGGTATGCAGCGCGACATTCCTTCGCATCTAGCCATGTTCGACGTGTTTGTGCTGTCATCCACGCGCGAATCGTTTCCGCTGTCGGCTCGCGAGGCGATGGCGGCTGGACGGGCGGTGATCGCCCCACGGATCGGTGGCTGCGCTGAGGTGGTTGACGAAGGGGTCACGGGCCTGCTGTTCGAAGCAGCTAATGTGCACGATTTGGCGACCCAGATGTCCATCCTCTCGGATCGAAAGGTCAGCACCGCCATGGGCATGCTGGGTCGCAAACGTTCCGAGCGATTGTTCTCGCGCGAATCATGGGTGAATGGCGACGAGAAGGTGTACCTTGAATGGGCGTCCGGACAGATAGTCCAGAATACCAACGTTGCCTAAATCTCATGTTCGTCGACGGGATAGCCTTGGGATCTAAAAAGGCGGTTCTCTTTCACTCCGTTGCTAACTCCGATGTTGAAAACTTGGCTAGAAATCATCCTGTCCCCCGTCTCGCTCTCGGTTTGGGGCCTTGTTCTGCTCACACTGCTTATTTGCTTGACCTCGGGCAGCGGCCTCCTCCGTGGCGCGTCTCTGGGCCTGACGCTGCTATCCTACCTATGCGCGACACCGCTGACAGCCAACCTTGCACTGGGCGAATTGGAGAGCCTCGCCCGCCAAGACCAGATCTGTGGGCCACCGCCTGCGGGAAGCATTTTTATCGTGCTTGCTGGGGGCGTCGACGGCAAGCCCACCCGAGCTACCAATTTCGCGCGTCTGAAACCGGATAGCCTCCGCCGCCTGATTTCGGCCACGATGATCGCGCTTCACACGCCAGACAGTCGCTTGCTGCTCTCGGGTGGAGAGGGGGGGCGCTGGCGTGAAGCTGATCTAATGGGCAAACTGGCCGAGCAAATGAATTTCCCCGCCTCACGCATCCTGCTCGACCGCAAATCTCGCACAACGTATCAAAGCGCCGAAAACGTGCCGAAGATGCTGATCGGCAACCTCAAAGGACCGCAGTACCTTATCACCTCCGCCTATCACATGCCCCGCGCCTATATGGCCTTTCGCCAAAGCGATCCGGGTATCTGCGCTCTCCCGGTCGGTTTCCACGCTATTCACAGGCCTGCGTATGAGTTGCTCGCACCGCAGATCAGTGCGTTGGCGAAGACGACGCGTGCGTTACATGAATACATCGGCATCCTTTTCTATCGATGGATGAAGCTTCAATGACACCGGAACATGGGGTACGGGTGGCGCGGCGTTGCGGTTAGGCTGCAGCTTCCGCTTCCAGCTCGAGCCAAAGCGCCAGCATGCAAATTGTTACCTGTCCCACGGCCGACGCACCGACCACGCCCGCCCAAACAAATCGGGACGCCGCGCCAATAAGACTGCTAATGGTCGTAGATGGACGCTATCCTGCGACCGGCGGGGCAGAGATCCAGGCACGACTCCTCAGTAGCGTCTTTCGGCGGGCGGGTCACCACGTGCAGGTGCTGGCACCTCACCTCGATCGTGACACTGGAAAGCGCCTTGCCTTGGGGCGTGCCTTCGGCGATGTCGAACAGGACG
>JAKBDW010000248.1:0-9706 GCA_021834245.1 Pseudomonadota bacterium | reverse complement strand
TTGCTGTTGCGTATAATAACCCGAACCAGATCTTCATAGTGCAGGACGTGCGGGAAATATTCGCAAACGGGTTCGAATAGGTCAAGCGATCTAAGAGTCGCTAAACCATACCACTCTCGGCTGTTGGAAACCGCACCTGCCAGTAGTATGAAGTGCCAACGCCAGTGTTCAGTTCAAGACACTACTCATAACCATTGGCAAAGATCCGATCGCCTGGGCCAACTACACCCGTCGCGCTCACGGTAAATGTCAGCACGCCGCTGTTCGATGTTGGCCAGGGGCCGCCAGGCGTCACGCTCACCGCGAAATTGCTCGCATTGACTGCGACGGCGATGGAGTAGCCGCTATTGGCCTGCAATTCGGTAATGAAATGCGTCGCAGCAGCCTTGGGTGTGGTGTACGCGATCGTGCCGGAGATCGTGGTGCTCGCAGCGCCGCTGTTGAACAACACGGCCTGATTGCCACCGCTGCCGGCAAGCCAGCTGCCGATCGCCGTGCCGGAGGTTACGCCGATTGCACTGGCATGGGCGACGGATGAGGAAACCGTTGAAGTATCGAATACGTTCAGCCATTTCTGCGTGGCCGCCGTATTCGGCGGGCGTACCTGCACCTGCCAGACCTTGACCGGATTGCTGGCGGGCGTGGAATCGTTGGCCGGATACATCGGAATCACGGAGGTACCGGCGCCTGCGGGCAGCACGGTCGTCATGGCGCCGACATAGGTGGAGTTGTAGGTAATGTCGTAGCGCGTCTCTTCGCTCGGCGCGGTAGCTGGCGCGGGGTTGGCCGGAAATCCGAAGGCGAGATATTGGTCGTTCACCGCCGGGCCACTCTGGGTGCGGTCATAGACGACGAAACGATTCGGTCGCAGGTAGAGGATTTCACGCGACCAGTCCGCCACCAATGGATTGCCGCTGCCGTCAAGCCGGTACATGTCCTGCAAGTGCGTCGCCAGCGTGTAGACGTAGCTGTCACCGTCCTCGAATGCGGCGACCTTCGTTTGCACATTGTTGTCTTCGGTCGTGTTGGAGACCTGGCCGTACTGAGTCGCGACGGCGGCGCCGTTCATCTGGCGCGCGTAAAAAATGTTGTAGATCGTGCGGTTGCCGGAATAGACGCTGCCATCGAAGTTACCGTACAAATCGTTGTACAGGCTGTTTTCGTCATTGTTGCCGTTTGGCTCGTGCACAATCCAGCCGCTGCCATTGACCAGCAAGGGCGTGCTGCCGCGTACGATGGCAAGGCTACCTTGGTCGTAGCCTTCTTCGCCCTGGTTCGGGTTGTTGATATAGGGCCCGGCGCGGAACGACATCCAGCTTGCCCCGCTGCTCCAGTCCGAGCGCGCGGCCACGGCATTCATGCCCGTGGCGAGGTACGCGCGCGGCAGGGTATCCACTGGAGCGGTCGTGCCATTCGGATCGAAGAACAGGAAGACGGCCCAGGCATCCGCATCGCCGGTTGCCGAGGCGATCACCTGGTTCGTGTATTGCTGGAATACATTAGCGTGCGGCGCGTTCCAGTATCGCAAGTTGCCCAGCACCTGCATGAACATTTGTGTGGATGCCGTACCGGGCGGTGGCTGGGTCGGATCGCCGTTGGCGTGATTGGTGTCGCGGTCGTCGATGTAGTTCATCGACGGCCAGGTGAAGTGCATGAGGTAATCGGCTGCGTCGATGGGGTAGGTGTACGGCTTCACGGCGTGGACGAGGTCCGTGCCGGTAGCCGTTTGGACCTCACGTGCCGGCAGGCTCATGTTCAATGTCGCCAACGGTCCGTAATTGCCGAAGCCTTCGGGCCAGCCGCCACCGACCAGATGCGACGCGTAGTAAGGCTGCACACCCAGATGCGGCGGGTTGGTCGGTGCCGTGTTGTATTGCGCGCTGTTCCAGTCAGTCCACAAGGCGGGTGCACTCGGATTGTCGCCTGCAGTAGCCAAGGCGATCGCGGTCTTGGCGTGAAAATAACCCGCGAAATAATTGCTCTGCGGGTGCACATATTCGAAGCTCGAACAGGAATTGGTTTCCCAGGTATTCAGCCAGGAGTTCGCGGTCGTATAGATTTGCGTGCGCTGGCTTGGCGTAAGCGCGTCATAGGCCCAGTCGTACAGGATGCCCATGCCTACGCCATAAAATCGCATCACGTAACCGTTGTCGGTGCAGGGATCTTCACCGTGGGTGGCCGGAAACAGCACCGATAATTTCGCGGCGATATCTGCAGCTTTGGCGCCGTATGGCGCCGCCGCGGTCGAATCAATACCTTTCATTACCTGATAGCAAAGGCCCTCGCTCATCAGTGGCGCCCAGTAGCCGTCGCCTTCGTAGCCCTGACC
Organism: Pseudomonadota bacterium; assembly: GCA_021834245.1. Taxonomy (GTDB): domain Bacteria; phylum Pseudomonadota; class Gammaproteobacteria; order Acidiferrobacterales; family UBA6901; genus JAJXUF01. The sequence continues at coordinate 7,377 of JAKBDW010000248.1, read as the reverse complement.
GATGTCGGGCGGATTCGGATAGGTGGCGCCGTCTGGGTAATTCACCGTGCCGCCGATGAAGGAATCGCAGTAGCTCTTCAGCGCCTGCCATTGCGGCGAGTTCGCTTGCGCTCGGGTGCGCAGTCCGGACAGCGTTGGGCCGTCCAGAATCAATCGTGGATGCGGTACGACACTTTGCGCATGCGCCAGCGATATTGCGCACTCCCAAACAATGACAGCGCAGGTACCCCGGAGTCTCATTTTCAAGACTTTGCTTCCCATGGATGCAGTTATTCTTATGAACGATATTCGACTTCGCGTCGAGGAACTGTGATCTCCTTGGGGATCGTGACGTTGCTTGCCAGCATGCTGCCGTGTGCCGCAAAGAACCTGAGTTCAATCCCCATGTGACGTACATAATGGACGGCCTTCGACCCCAAGTTGGCATTCGCGAGCGGCCGCTTTCGGGGGGGCATGATGACCAACCCACCCCGCATCACGCTCAGTCTGGTCTCCCCCGGAGAATTCGGCTCGGAAGTTTCGTTCTGCCCCGTCAGGCCTTTTTCGCTCAACCCGTTTCGCAAGAGCGAAGTAGTGGAGAATTTGATCGACCGGGTAGATCGCGCTCGCAGAGGCGAGGTTGCCTAGGATCAACTTCTAATTGCAACGAATGACCAGAAAGCCGCCACGGGTGACCTTCCGGTTTGGGTCGTTTCTAGTCACTGAATGCTCGGTTTCAAATCCCGGGAAGGAGCCGTTGGCAATCTGTCCGATCCCTACCTCAGTGTCCTACGGCAGCCGCGAAGTAGCCTTCGATGCGAAGCCACCGTTACGCTGCGGTCAGAACACGTTAGACTAGGTCCCACACCGTTGTTGGACGAGCGCACAAATTTATGGACGCCAACGCCATCAATACACACGAAATGGAAATGCTAAGCAGAACAAGTTCGCGTCCACAAAACATTGTGTCAGTTCCGATGACACAGACCCGAACCATTCGTCGCGTGTTTCGTTTAGCGGCGGTCGGCCTGATAGCACTTAGCACGCCAGTGATTGCTGGGCTTTTGAGCGGGCCGGAGTATGACGGCCTTGTCAGTTTCTACAACTCGACAAACGGGCCCAACTGGGCTGTGGGACATAATCCTAATGCGGGCGGTTGGCTAATAGGCCCCGATGCGTGCATGTGGTACGGAATCACATGCGATCAAGACAGCAACGGCGGCGACAATACGAGCCACGTCACGCAGATTAGCCTGCCGTCCGATCTAGTGGCAGGTCCATTTCCGGACTTGTCTGAACTTACGTACCTGCAGCACCTTGATCTTAGTCGGAACGCCCTGACTGGTTCCGTACCGCCGTTAGCGCTCGCCAATCTCCAATTCGTCGACTTATCCTTTAATGATTTGACGGGGATCTCTTCACTCTCAGGTCTGACGAACTTAGTTCATCTAAATCTGGACGACAATCAGCTCGTCGGTAACATTCCCTCCCTCGCCGCGCTAACTGATCTGCAATGGTTCTCCGTAAATGGCAATTCCCTCAGCGGAGGGATTCCGTCATTTGCGGGGTTAGCCAATCTTTCTTATTTTGGCGCTCGCCGCAATCAGCTAAATGGCGCAATTCCCCCTTTGTCAGGTTTGAGCAATCTTCAATCTTTTGATGCAACCAATAATCAACTCAGCGGTGTGATCCCCTCCTTGGCAGGTCTGAGTAACCTGGCTGATCTCATGGTTGCCGGCAACCAACTGAGTGGGGCGATCCCATCGTTAGCGGGGTTGAGCAATCTCACTTTTTTTGACGCTAGCGAAAACCGCCTCAGTGGCTCGCTTCCTTCACTAGCTGGCCTCAGCAATCTGAACGATTTCACTGTTGCCGGCAACCAGATTACAGGCTCGATCCCTGCATTCGCGGGATTGACCAGTCTGAGTGAGTTTGACGTCTCTGGAAACCAGCTAATGGGAACAATCCCGGTGTTGGATGGATTGACAAATATCAATACGATTGACGTCAGCAGAAATCAGCTTACCGGCACAATCCCAGCGCTACCGACTAACATCAGCACATTCGATGTCACAGCAAATCAACTATCCGGACCGATTCCCTCGCTGACAACGTCAACATACGCGCGCGCGCTCTATCTAGCAAACAACCGGCTTTCAGGCACCATCCCTACGCCGGTGAGCGTGTTTGCAATGGATGTATCTGGGAACTACTTGACAGGACCGATTCCAGATTTATCGACCGCAGTGAACCTGCGGTTTCTATTGGCGAGTCATAACGAACTGACGGGGCCGGTCCCACCACTTGCGCCAGCCATCCAGTACATCGACGTGAGCTGGAACCAATTATCAGGTACATTGCCCGCTTTACCGCAGTCGGTTCCAAGCACGTTCTTTGCTGTAATTTGCCCCAACCCCTTGCAGTCTGGCGGGGCGAATGACACCCAATGGGACGCAGTATCGGTTACCGGCTATGTCCCTTGGCAGGCGAATCGCCATCCGACCAATCAATGCGATGATCTCTTCACTACGGACTTTGACGGTGATGATGTGTATTTCAGCTGGAATTGCTATGGCGACCGCGGTTGCCTCGCAACCAATCCATCTGGTATCCCGTCTGGTAACGTAGTAATTGGTAGCGGCAGAGGCGGTTGGACTGCATGCTCCGGACTCGTTGCGCTTGTTGAAAATGTGTGGAATTTCTATGTCGCGCAGTCTAGTTGCAGCCTATCGTCTCCTCAGGCTCTATGATCGGCGGTAAAAGCAGTTCAATCTCTAGATCTTGGTAGAACTGCCGATTGCGACCATTCGCAAATGGCCGGTTAGGGTCGTGAGCAGGCCGATAGGACAACCACTCCGCCTAAAGCCTAGACTGTACATACGTCATTGACGTATATACGCTATTGACGTACACTGCCCGCATGATCTTCATCGAAACGCCGATATTCACAAGACTGGTTACGGCATTGGGAGATGACGATTCGTACCGCCAACTGCAACAACTACTCACGCGTGACCCGCGAGCGGGCGACCTGATTCAAGGCACCGGTGGACTTCGCAAAATCAGGATGGCGGCGAGCGGACGCGGAAAGCGGTGGTGGTGCGAGGGTCATTTACTACTACTTCGTATCGGAATCCCGAATCGCAATGCTGTTCGTCTTTCCGAAGAATGTTCGCACCGACCTCAGTACAGAACAAAAGCGGATTCTGTGCAAGATCGTGGAAACTTGGAGGCAACCACCATGAACAAGAAGCTTTTTGCTGAACTCGTTCAGAGCATGGAGCAAGCCGGCGAAATTATCCGCGGCGAGCGTGCTCCTTCGCGCGAACTCAACATCGATTCGGTAACGATCAAGAAAATTCGTCAGGCCGCCAGACTTTCGCAGGCGAAATTCGCCAAAGTCATCGACGTTCAAGTCACCACACTGCAGAACTGGGAGCAAGGTCGCCGTGATCCCACGGGGCCGGCGAAGGCGCTCCTGCGTGCGATCAGCAAAGACCCCAAGCACGTCCTGGCTGCCTTAGCGTAAGACGTGGCGTGTCGTGCGGGATGGTCTCTCAGTCTGAGTGGAAATTAGCTGACTACCGGAAAGCTGCCCCTCGCGACTGGCCGGTTGGGGTCGGCAAGCGCCGTAGGTATAGCTATCCAACCACTTCCCGCGGATAATCAGCCAAACATCGACGAAGAATGTGTGCAATGAAATTTCACGAGCTTATCCGTTCGAAGCGGGAACATAGAATGCTCACCATCCGGCAGGTCGCGGATGCTGTGGGCACAACTCCGAGCTATCTTCATGAACTCGAGCATGGCAAGACGGTGAATATCCGTTTGCCGCTTGCGGCGAAACTGAGTCGCGTGCTGAAGATATCGTTCACCGCTCTTGCCGCGGCCGCCCTGGCGGGAGAGAGCCGAAAAGACCCCAAGCAGCGAAAACGCTCTGCAGGCAGGCCTGGGTGACTGCCTTCTAAGCAGGACGCCGTTTTGCCTTCAGAACTTCTCGAAACTAAGCGAAATACTCGCCTGCGCGTCAGGCGACATAAGGGCTGGAGACAGTCCACGTTCCAGTCTTGAGGTCGAATTCCGCTGGAACCGCCCCGAGCACCTCGGAAATTCGGCATGCGGTAAGCAATTGCAGACGCAGGCCTCGGCTACGGTCGGGTCGAGTAGGGTACGAGTTCTCCCGATATTCCGGATTCGCTCTCACCGAAGCGGCTTTGTGCGCTCGGGCTTGGCGCGATAGTGATTCTTGGTGATCGCGCGGCCCATCCGGACCAATCGTCAGGACCCGGCTTCGATAACATGAATTTAACGACATGTTGCCAAGCAGGTTGGCATCGATGACATAAAATCGAGCGTCGGTTTTGACTTTCGAACAATCGGAGGTCGTATGCAGATCGGGAAAGCATTACTCGCAATCGCAATGCTGGCCGGCGCGGCGCACGCGCAAACTGTTCCGATCTATGTCGATCAGACTTGGAACAATACCGTAATACCGACGTGCGAAAACGGCGTATGCGCTGGCGCCGCACCCGAGCCGTTCTCGATAAGCGCTCTGGTCAGCGTTCAATACAGCGGAACGACGATTCTCAATCTGGTCGGCGAAAATGCGACCACTTCCGGAAGCGGGCGCGTGCCGCGGCCAGGTCACGCGATCACCATGCTTGCGACGCCTGCGCTTGTGACGGCGACGCCGACACTCTATGCGTTTCGGGTTTTCATCGACGCAAGCAGCAATGCATGGACGGATGCGGCTTACACAGTGCCGCTGACGCGGGATGTCTACGGCAACCCGATCGATCCGAGCACGGCGACTCATAACTCGGACGGCAGCATCGCGACGGCGGGAACCGTGTACGCGTCGTGTCCCAGCTGTTCCAATCTCACGACTTCCGGCTTTACCATGCCGTGCGTGACTGCGGATGGCGTGGTCTATGCGCTCGATTGCCAATCGAACCCGGATCCAAACGTCTACTACGGGCCGCCGATCACGGGTTGGAATCCCGTTTGCGCCACGCCACAGACCACAAACCCGGGCGGATCCATCGTTGAAAGCTATCAGCAATGCGCGCCCACCTACAGCGGGGGCGGCACTCAGGTATCGCATCACGATTACCAGTCGCCGGCCTACACGGCAGGCGCCGCCGCACGCGACGTGAACAATTCTCCTGTTACGTTCGCCTGCGTCAACGTGCAGGGCACCGCGGGAGCTTACGCGTCCTGCACATGGACAGGCGAGCTCACGCCGGGGTTCTACCTGATGCAGGGTTCTGGCACTTCCGCCAGTGGCTACAATGCAGGGTCCGCCGGCGGGAGCACACTCGGCTATCCGGTCACGGTGCCAAGTGCCAACGACACGATCTTCCGCAACGATTTCGATGGCAACGGTCTGTGACGCGAAGCGCGAGGAATGCCCATTGATGTGGCGGTCATCGAGTAGCAGCATAGTTCTGCTGGGCCTCAAGACCGCTGGTACATGGTCCGTTCGATAGTTCGAAAAGACGTAGAGCACCTTGCAGTGATAGCCACGCACCTTGACGCTCTGGACCGTATTGCCGAATTGCACAGGGTATCGCGCATGATGCCTACGGTAGGCGTGCGGCGCGCGGGTTCATGCCGTTCTGGTGCAGCACCAGTGCGACGACCTTGCCCTGCGCGTTGCGTTCGAAACTGAGCTGAGCGTCCACCTCTGTGTAGTAGAACTCATCCTTCGCGCTGGGGTAAACCGGGAATGCTGATTGCCCGGTCAGTTGCGCCATCAATTGATCCTTGTCGAGCGTGATCGTGAAGATTGCGTTCGGCGCGAGTTGGAAACGACCAACGTATTGTTGCAGCGTCGACGCATCGAAATGAGCGGGGCTTTGTCCGCTCACCTTCTCGACAGCTCCCACGCCCAGTTTCGATGCCAAGGTTTCGTGGCCGCTCTGGTGCAGCGCGAGCGAATCCACGTTGCCGTCCGTGCCACGCTTGAAGTCGATCTGGATATCGGTGACTTTCGCGAAAAAAGAATCGGCGGCGCTTGGAAAGATCGGGAATACGCCCTGGCCGGTCGCCTGCGCCAGCAATTGATCCTTGTCGCGGAATACGTGAAGGATGAATCGGGGCGCGAGTTGGTATTCCCCGACATACGCATCGAGTTGCGGTGGCGATAGGGCGATCTGCTTCTGCGCGGACGCCAGGGGCGCATCGATCAGCAGCGTAGCGAATCCGAGATCTTCCACCGATTGCTGTGCGTTGGTCAGGATCACCACGCCGTGTTGCCGATTGGCGGTAAAACCGATGAAGCTGGCATAGCCGCCAGTCATGCCGTTGTGCCAGATGACGTCGCCGTCCTTGTCGTAACGCGACATCCAGGCTAGGCCGATGCGTTCGTTGCCGCCGATGTCCCGGCGCGGCTGCTGGGCGAGTTGCATGGCATCCAACAAAGCGCCCTTGCCGCGTCCCATGTTGGCTTCGAGATAACGCAACATGTCGGCGGCGGTGCTATTGATTGCGCCGCACCCAGCCAACGCGTCGAAGCGCCACGGTTTGGCGGGTTTGCCTTCTTCGTCGAGACCTTTGGCCCAGTTCGAATTCAAAGGTTCATCGAGCGTCGCGCTGCTTGACGACATGCCCAGCGGTTGCAGGATGCTTGTTTTCACCAACCCGGCGTAAGAAACACTTGCGTGATGTGCTAGTGCGTAACCGAGCAATCCGAAACCGAGGTTGGAATATTCGTATTTGCTGCCGGGGTCGCGCGGCAGGGTGTAGGTCCCGAGGAATGCCCTGAGCTGGTCGGCATCGTAGTCGGCATAGGGATCTTGTACATCGGCTGGTTTCAGGTTGCCAGGCAGCCGGGGCAGTCCGGAGAATTGCGTGGCCAACTCCCCAAGCGTTACTTGTTTGCCGTCGCGCGAAGGCAGCTTGAACTCTGGCAGCAATTTCGCCAACGGCGTATCTAGGGTGACGACCCCTTTGTTGACAGCTTCTGCCAGCATAGCGGCGGTGAAGGTCTTGGTGACGGAGCCGATTTGGAACAGCGTACCGGCATCTGGCGCCTTGCCGTTGTCGAGTTTGCCGAAGCCGTAAACATGGTGGCGATCGCGATCGACGACGGCGACGACCATTGCTGGATATTCGCCAGCGGCGATCCGGGCGGAGATGGCTTGTTCCACTCGGTCTGGTAGCAACGCCGGTACCGCCGCAGAGACGAGCATCGGTGCAACCGTAAGCAAGATCGATAGCGCTCCCAAAGGCTTCATGCAACTCTCCATGTGGACGCAAACAGCGAAATCATAACAGTCAGAGTAGTTCAACACGTTTCAACGCTGGACCGAATTTCTTTCCAGAGTTGCCGTTCATGAACTTCCGCTTCGGGTCGAATTGACTCGGTGAAACGTTGTGCCGCAGACAGAACTGGCG
>JAKBDW010000372.1:0-9751 GCA_021834245.1 Pseudomonadota bacterium | reverse complement strand
CCCCAGACGAGTTTATCGTGCTTTTGCCCAGTCTGGCATCACCGGAGGACTGCGCTGTCGTGGCAGGAAAAATACTCAACACACTGACCGCCCCAATTTCGATCAGCGGACACGATCTACATACCAGCGCCAGCATCGGAATCGCCGTTTATCCTAAAGACGGTGGCGATGTCGAAACACTGCTAAAAAACAGTGATACCGCGATGTATCACGCCAAGGAGGAGGGGCGCGGGAGCTATCGGTTCTTCGCAGCTGAATCTAATGCCGCGGCAGCCGAGCGGCTGATGCTCGGGAACAGCCTGCATCGGGCGACTGAACGCAACGAAATGTCGATGCACTATCAACCCCTTGTCAGCATCGCCGATGGACAAGTCATCGCCACTGAGGCCTTGCTGAGATGGAATCATCCCAAACTCGGCTTTGTTTCGCCGGTGAAATTCATCCCTATCGCGGAGGATTCGGGACAGATTCTGCCGCTCGGCGAATGGGTTTTCCGCGAGGTATGCAAGCAGATCGCGAATTGGCGCGGACAGGGATTTCTCCTGCCCCGCGTGGCCATCAATATTTCACCCCGCCAATTCCGGCAAAAGCATCTTGCACAGACGTTTGCAGGGATCATCAAGGAAACCGCGGTGGATCCGACGTGGATCAGTCTGGAAATCACCGAAAGCAGTATGATGGGAAACCCGACCACAGCCATCAGTACATTGGAGGAGTTTAAGGAGATGGGTATTGAACTGTCTCTCGACGATTTCGGCACGGGCTATTCCAGTTTGAGCAATCTCAAACGCTTCCCTATCGATAAGCTCAAAATCGATCGGTCGTTCATTCGCGATCTGGCTAAGGATTCTGACGACGCAGCGATGGTCACGGCGATCATTGCCATGGCACACCGCCTTGGCATACAAGTTGTGGCAGAAGGCGTCGAAACGGATGCCCAGCTTGCATTCCTGCGCGCCTACGGCTGCGACGAATATCAGGGGTACTATTTCAGCAAGCCAATGCCTGCCGCAGAATTGGTGGGACATCTAATTGCTTACAAATCTACACCCCCCATATCTTCTGTTTAGTCTCAGACGCTGCGATCGAAGTCTGCCCGCAACTGCATCGACCAATGGAATTCCCGCACTTGACTCGCCAGTTCGACCGGGGCAGATGCAGACGGCGGACGGCATTCAGACTGCGGTAACTACCTCGCGTCAATGCGTCAATAACTGGTCGTTTGTTTCCCGCAAAAGCGCGCGAGGTAGTCCACCTCCCACCCAAAAGAACTGAATACTAGATCGCCGGCCCCGATTCCTGCTGTCGCACCGGGGCAGGCGGCAGCGGTGCAGATTCTGTGGCTTGGAATTGATCTCAATCGGGATTTGGACCAAACTCCGGCGTTCATTCAGTAAGGAGAAGGAAGCTCGATGAATGCACCTGCCAGCGTCCAGCCACCCGCATCGCGATTACACGTATATTTTGTAGCGATGCTTTTTATCGCCGTGGCCATCGGCGGCTTGTTTTATGTCAAATGGCAGCCTTATTTTGGAAAAGCCATTTTCGCAGCCGCGCATCACTCGCTCGGCACCTCAATATTAAGCGGCACACAAGCCGTGCCACCTGCTGTCGGCTGGCGGGCTGGTCTCGCCTATTCGATTGCTTACGTCAAGGCGATCTGGCAGGCATTGGTGCTTGGTCTTGTACTCGGTGCAGGCATCGAAGCATTGCTACCGCGTGCGACGCTGGGCCAATTTTTCGCCGGCTCCTCGGGCTCGATTCGCGCTACCGCGTTCGCCATACCCTCAATGATGTGCACTTGCTGCAGTGCCCCAATTGCAGTTGGCCTTATTGAAAGCGGCGTAGCCCCCACGTCAGCCATCATTTACTGGCTGGCTAATCCGGTCCTTAATCCGGCCACGCTGATTTTCATCGGTTTCGCCTTGGGCTGGCATTGGGTAGCGCTGAGACTGGTCGTTGGAGCCGCACTCGTATTTACGGTGGGCTACGTCGCTGCACGCGTCATTCCGTCCGGCTTTCCGGTGGCTAGCCCACCACGCGCGCAGCAGGTTGCGGCGAACCAGCATTTTCTGATTGCATGGCTGCGCGCATTCGTGCGTCTGGCCATCCGCCTGCTGCCGGAATACGTGGTGATCGTTTTTGTCTTAGGCGTGGTCCGTGCCTGGCTTTTTCCGCAAATGACTCCGGTCATCGGTCATGCATATTGGCTTGCTCCTGCCCTGGCGGCGGCCGGAACACTTTTGGTAATACCCACCGCGGGCGAAGTGCCAATTGTCCAAGTGCTGCAACATTTCGGGCTCGGGGGCGCCGGCGCCGCAGCGCTACTTATTACGCTGCCGGCCGTGAGCTTGCCATCGCTGTTCATGATGGCGCGAGCGTTGCCGGCGCGTGTGATCCTTGTTCTTGGTTTGGGGACGTTTGTATTCGGTCTGCTTGGTGCCGTTGCCACAATAGCTTTCGGATTTTCCTGACCAGGAAAATTTGAGTAACAAACCTGGACAACGACTACTCCAGTCTCTGTTGCGCGTGCCGGCTGGCACGTGGTGCCGTGTCAGTGCGCAGGTTGCCACCGTTGAAGTTCTAGTTGCCCCGTTTGGTGTAACCGCCGTGTAAAAATTGCGTGTTTTCTCCTTGTCGAAATCGCCCGTTGGCGCGCGGCGTTCCGCCGTAGTTGATTTCTTCCTGTCTTTGACCCGTAGCTTTGCTAAATCTGCGAGATCAGGAATCCGGCCTCACGAAATCTACAGCGCTTCGAAGTCATCAGATTTGATGTCACGCAATACCAGATTCACAGGAATAACTACACCGCGTATTTTCACTCGCACAGCAGGATTATATTTGGCAGGTGCATGCGAATGAGTTGCGACTTCTGTCTTGGGTGATTTCGACACGCCGTGCTCAGCCTGCCGCCCGACATCGCGAATTGATATGCTGGACACGCGACAATTTGGTTTTCAGACAGGAGGCAGCTCGATGGGCAAGAACCGCGTAGAGGCATTCAGCGATGGTGTGCTGGCGATTATCATCACGATCATGGTGCTTGACCTGCAGGTGCCGCAGCACAATGCATTGAATGCGCTAACACCGCTGCTGCCGGTTTTCTTGAGCTATATCTTGAGTTTTGTCTATCTCGGTATTTACTGGAACAATCACCACCATATGCTGCACACCGTCAGCAAGGTCAGCGGTGGAATGCTCTGGGCCAATCTGCACCTTCTGTTTTGGTTATCATTGTTCCCTTTCGCGACTGGCTGGATGGGTGAAAACCACTTTGCTGCGGTGCCAACCGCCCTATATGGAATTGTGTTGCTGATGGCAGCGGTGGCGTACTGGCTGCTGCAGCAGGTGATTATCGCTAGTCAGGGAGAGGGGTCGGTGCTTGCTCGGGCGGTCGGCAAAGATGTCAAAGGCAAGTCATCGCCTTTGTTCTATGCCATAGCAATACCGGCGGCATTTCTCAACCCCTGGATCTCGCAGTTCTTGTACGTGTTTGTGGCATTTTTGTGGCTTATTCCGGACCGACGCATCGAGCGAGTTTTAACGCAGCGCGAGGAATGATACTCGGCATTACAGCTGCACCGGCGCCTGCGGAGTTATCCGTAAGGATTGTAAAGACTATCCTCACTGCTTGCGCTAATGCGTGCCGTAGCAGATTATATGCTCCCGGGGTGCTTCACGGCGGGAAGCATGCACATCGGTGCGGCGAAATCGACGTAGGCGGCTGTCAGCTTGTTGCGGCAGTCCTCTTTTCGTCGCCGGGCATCAAAAAGGCTTGCTTGATAAGGCGCTGGTCAATTGACCTAATGGCTTTGGCGATTTCGGCCACTTGCCGTAGCGGCCCACATGGAATTTGCATACGCATCCGCCACGAATCGATCCGTGCATTTTTCGGTGTGCCAGGCGAAGGCGGCCTGGAAACGCAGGTTGATTACACATTTTTTTGTTTATATGCCGTGACCTTGGACTGTTTGCTCGCCTGAGGGGGAAACCTAGTCGCACCGACAATGGATATTCGAGTGGCAAGGATGTCATGGTAAAGGCAGGTGGTGGCTTAAACTAAAGCGTGCCCGTGATCGCGGGTTCCGGAATAAGAATTTTGGTCCAAGAAACATGAGCACGTCGGCTACACGGTCATCGCTTTGTCGCTACCCATCCGGGTTGTGCGCCATCGTTCGTGCCGCCCCTCCAGTCCTGCTGCTTGCGACCATGTCCGCGTGCGCGGTTGGTCCAACTTACACAAAGCCTGGACCGCCGGCAGTTCAGGACTACACCGCCCGACCGGTTGCAGGGACGCTTGCGCCACCCGGCAACGGTGCTCCGGGTTCGCAGCAACTCGAATTCGGCGCCGCGGTAACGCCGCAATGGTGGGAGGGTTTTGGTTCAACCGTGCTCAATGCGCTGATGTCGCAGGCCTTGGCACGCAATCCCAGTCTGGAGCAGTCCCGCCAGACACTTCAGCAGGCACAATACAACCTGACGGCCGCTGAAGGAATTTTCTATCCCCAGGCATCACTCGGTTTGTCCGGCGAACGCACACGCACCTCTGGTGCGCAGTCGGGAGGCATTGTCGGATCGAACCTGTATAACCTTTACACAGGACAGGTATCGATTAGCTACTATCCGGACGCTTTCGGATTGAATCGGCTAGTCGCGCGCAACGCGCAAGCACAGGTTGACGTGGCGCGCGACCAGCTTATAGCAGCGCAGCTGACGATAGAAGGTAATGTGGCGAATGCGGCGATCGACCTGGCGGGGCTTTCGGCGCGCATCGATGCCACTGAAAAGACCATTGCCGATCAGAAAGCTGTGCTCGATCTGATTGAGACACAGTATCGCCTCGGCGCGGTTTCCGAATTACAGGTCGCAACCCAGCAAAGCCAGCTGGCTAGTAGTGAAGCTCTGCTCCCGACTCTGCAACTCGCCCGTGACCAGATTCGTCATCTCCTCGCAACACTGCTCGGCACCTTCCCTGCGCAGGCTGCAGGTATGCCGACGCTCCAGCTTTCCAACCTGCACTTGCCGCCCACGGTGCCGGTGAGTTATCCATCAACGCTGGTGCAAACGCGCCCCGATATTCTTGCGGCGGAAGCGCAACTGCGCGCAGCCAATGCCCAAGTTGGAATAGCCGTGGCGCGCATGTACCCAAATCTCGACCTGACCGGCAGTTTTGGTGCCCAGAGCAACACTACCAGCAAGTTTTTCGACCCGGCAAGCCGCATCTGGGATCTTGCTGCTTCCGCGGCCATGCCGCTATTCGACGGCGGTTCGTTGCGCGCGCAAAAACATGCAGCTCAGGCGGCCTACCGAGCGGCATTCGCCAGCTATCAAAATACCGTACTCAATGCGTTTCGCAACGTGGCGGACGCTCTGCGAGCCATGCAGCGCGATGCCGTCGCTCTCGCCGCCCAGACACGCGCCCTAGATGCTGCACGTACCGGATTCATGCTGGCCAGCAAACAGTATCAGGCCGGCGCCGTGGATTATCTGAGCCTGCTGGCGAGCGAAGTACAGTACCAGGATGCCCGCATTGCCCATGTCAGCGCTGAAACGCAGCGCTTTGCCGACACCGTCGCGCTTTATCTTGCGCTCGGCGGCGGGTCGATTGATGCAGCTTCCGGGCAAGGACCGGAACGTGCAAAAACTGCTGGCGCGGAGAACTGACAGATGTCGCAAACCAATACCAATCGAGCGGTCATCTGGACCGCAATCGTAGTCGTCCTTGCCTTGGGCCTGCTTTTCGCCGCCAAGGCATGGATGGCGCATCGCGCCAAGACTGCCCAGGCCCACCATGGCGCGTACGTAGTGAGTGTCGAAGCTGCGGCGGTTCAGACCGTGTCGTGGCAGAATCAAATTCACGCCGTTGCCAATCTGTTGGCGGTCGAAGGCGTGCACTTGGTACCGCAATTGACGGGGCAAGCAATCGGCATCTACTTTCATTCAGGGGAGTACGTTCGCAAGGGACAGCGCCTTTTGCAGCTCGACAATTCCAATCAGCTTGCGCAACTGTCCGCTGATCACGCCGCCGAAACCCTTGCCAAACTGAACTACCAGCGTGCCGTTCAACTATATGCAGTACACGCGACTAGCCAGGCGAATCTTGAAAGTACGCAGGCCGCATACGAAAGCGCGAAGGCTGCCACGAACGACGTCCAGGCGACGCTTGGCAAGCTCATTGTGCGCGCACCGTTTTCTGGTTGGATGGGCGTGCGCGAGGTCAGCATTGGCCAGTACCTCTCACCCGGTACAGAGATTGCCGCGCTCAATGTATGGGACCCCCTGCGCGCCCAATTCACTGTCCCGCAAAGTGACCTGAGCTTGGTGCGCCCAGGCCAAATAGTGGATATCGAGGTCAACGCCTTTCCTGGACGCCTGTTTGAAGGCAAGGTCACGGCGCTTGGTTCGGAAATCGATCCCAGTTCGCGCAACTTCACCGTGCAGGCTAGTTTGCGCAACCCGAAGAATTTGTTACGGCCGGGAATGTTCGGGACCGTACGGCTACTTGTCGGTACGGCACACACAAGCCTTGCCGTGCCAGCTACCGCCATCAGCTATAACACGTTTGGTGATTTCGTCTATGTCATCGAGTCGCGTGCCGTTGCGGGCCATAACATGCCGGTGGCGGTGGCGACGCCCGTGCAGGTCGGCGAAACTCGTGACGATCTAACGGAAATCGTGAACGGCCTCAAGGCCGGGGAAGAAGTGGTTACCGCCGGGCAGGTCAAACTACACGACGGCGCCGCCATCGCCATTGCCGGCGGTGCAAAGTAAGCGGGCCTGAACCATGCGTTTTACCGACATTTTCATAAAGCGGCCGGTTCTGGCAACGGCACTGAATCTGATCATTCTGCTTCTCGGCCTGCGCGCCTGGAGCGCAATGACAGTCGAGGAATATCCCCAGGTCAGCAGCACACTGATTACGGTTAGTACGGCCTATCCGGGCGCCGACCCCAGCACGGTACAGGGCTTCGTCACGGCACGTCTCGAACAGGCAATTGCAGCCGCACCGGGCATCGATTACATGACATCGGTGAGCGCCCAGAGCATATCGACGATCACCGTCTACATGAATCTAAACTACGATCCCAATGCTGCCATCGCACAGATCATGTCCAAGGTGCAGCAGGTTCAGAATCAGCTGCCGCCGGGCATTCAGACTCCGGTGATCAACGAGACGGTGGGCGATCAGACGGCCCTCATGTATCTGGCGTTCTATAGCAAGACCCTTACGCAGCAGCAGGTGAATGACTATGTCTTGCGCGTCGTGCAGCCCAAGATCCAGGGAGTGGCAGGTGTAGGGCAGGCCCAGATCGTTCCCGCAGGTACCGGCCCCAGCGGCAACAGCTTTGTCCTGCGCGCTTGGCTGGATCCTGACAAGCTCGCTGCCTTCAATCTGTCGCCAGCTGATGTAACGGCGGCGCTGGGCGCGAACAATTTCATCAGTACCGTGGGGCGTACTAAATCTGCGAACATCGCGCGCTCGATCACTGCGCAGACGCTGCTTGACGATCCGCGGCAATTCCGCGACTTGATTATCAAGAACACGAATGGAACGTTGGTGCACCTGGGGGATGTCGCCAAGGTGCAGCTGGGCGCACAGAACTACAATCAGGCAGTGTTCTACAACGGCACTCCGGCGGTATTCATCGGCGTGTTTCCGACACCGGGGGCCAATGCATTGACGGTTGCGCAGGGCGTGCATTCCGCCTATGCAGGCCTGACAGCGTCGCTGCCGCCAGGTATCCGCACCGCGATTCCCTACGACGGCAGCGAATACATTCAACGTTCAATTCACGAAGTGACAGTTACCATAGGCATCACGCTCGCGGTGGTGGTCTTGGTAATCTTCCTGTTCCTCGGATCCGTGCGTTCCCTGCTGATTCCCGCGGTTGCCATTCCTCTGTCGATTATCGGAGCCGGCGTGTTCATGGCGGCTGTCGGTTACAGTATCAATCTGCTCACGCTCCTCGCCGTGGTGCTGGCCATCGGTCTTGTCGTCGACGATGCGATTATTGTCGTCGAGAATGTGCACAGGCACATCGAGGATGGGCGCACTGCGCTTGAGGCAGGACTTACCGGCGCGCGCGAACTGGCTGTGCCGATCATTGTGATGACCACCACGGTCGCTGCCGTATTTGCGCCGATTGGCCTGACTGGGGGGCTAACCGGCAGTCTGTTTTCTCAGTTTGCTTTCACGTTGGTATTCACCGTTATCATTTCGGCGGTGGTAGCGCTAACCCTCTCGCCCATGCTGTCATCGAAGATCTTGCACCACACCCCGGCACACGGTCTGTCGCATGCGCTCGAGGCCGGTTATGCCCGATTGCGGGCAAGTTACGATCGTTCTCTCAGTTTGATGCTTGACCACCGCACTTCCGTACTGATCGTGGCGCTTGCAGTCTTTGTCGTTATCCCAGTCATGTTTATCGCTATCCCGAGTGAATTGGCGCCCACCGAAGACCAGGGGCTCATACTGGTGTCGGCTGTTGGCCCGGCGACGGCAACGCTAAAGTATCTTGAGAAGTCGTCGTCCAAGATCCTGAATATCTTCGACAGCTTTCCAGAGACCAAGCAGGTCTTCCAAATCAATGGACTATCCCTTACGGGCGGAGGAGGTAACAATGCCGCCATCGCTGGGATGAAACTCGTCGACTGGAGCAAGCGCTCGAGAAGTCAGATGCAGCTGCTGGCGCCGGTGCAGGGCAAGCTGAACGGGCTTACTGCAGTGCAGGCCGCGGCTTTCCAGAAACCGACATTGCCCGGCTCACCCACTGGGTTTCCGGTGCAATTCGTCATTACCTCTACCGGTGGCTACAAAAAAATCAATTCCGTAGCCGGTCAGTTTGTCGGCCAGGCTATGCACAGCGGCTTGTTCGGATTTCTGACCACCGATTTGCGGTACGACAATCCGCAAATAGAGGTGAAGATAGACCGTAATCTCGCAGGCGAACTTGGCATCACAATGGCGGATCTCGGTGAGAATCTCGCCCCATTGCTGAGCGGCAATTACGTCAATCGCTTCAATCTGAACGGGCGTAGCTACAAGGTGATTCCGCAGGTACCGGACCGGTTCCGTGCTGATCCGTCAAAGATCGGCAGCTACTATGTTCGCAATGCTGCCGGTCAGCTGATTCCGCTCTCGACCTTGATTAAGGTACAGACGCGCGTGACCCCGGAGTTCCTGCCGCAGATGCAGCAGCTCAACTCAGCGACAGTTGAGGGAGTGATGGCGCCTGGCGTCACGCTTGGCCAGGCCTTAGACTACTTGAAGTCGAACGCAAAGCGCCTGCTGCCGGCCGGTTTCAGTTTTGACTACGCTGGCCAGTCTCGCCAGTACGTCGAGCAGGGTCACACCTTTTTGATCACTTTTGCCCTTTCAATCATTCTCGTGTATTTGCTTCTCGCAGCGCAATTCGAGAGCTTCCGTGATCCCCTGATCGTCATGGTGACGGTGCCCATGGCGATTTCTGGCGCGCTTGTATTCCTGTATTTCGGTGCGGCAACGCTTAATATCTTTACGGAGGTCGGCCTGGTTGCGCTCATAGGCCTCATCACCAAGCAGGGCATCCTGATCGTGCAGTTTGCCAATGTGATACAGGAGACCGAGGGCCTGGATAGGCGCGCTGCGGTGGAAAAGGCATCCAGTATCCGTCTGCGCCCGATTCTCATGACAACCGGCGCTATGGTATTCGGTGCTGGGCCGCTGGTTTTTGCCACCGGGCCGGGATCAGTCGGGCGTTTCGACATGGGC
>JAKBDW010000051.1:0-9766 GCA_021834245.1 Pseudomonadota bacterium | reverse complement strand
AACATAACTGGCGTAACGCCATGCTGTCAATCCGCGCACTGGCAGAAGCCAGGGCGCGGCTACCGAATACGGGAATAGAGGAATGAAAATCCATCTACAGACCGGTGACGGACACAACATTATCCGTACCTATGGCCCCGGCCAGGTCACCGTGAACCAGGACGCCTTCAAGTGCAGCATCATTGTGCTGCCACAACGCCTCGTCCATGACTGGCCACCGCAAACGTTCGACGACCTCGCACCAGAACACTTCCAAACGCTTGCGGAACTGGGAGCGGAGCTCGTTATTCTCGGTACAGGACGGCGATTGCAGTTTCCACGGGCAGTAGTGACCGCGCCGCTGGCGAAGCTGAACATCGGCTGGGAGGTCATGGATACCGCAGCTGCCTGCCGCACCTATAACATCCTGATGGGGGAAGACCGTCGAGTTGCAGCAGCGCTGCTGATGATTGAACCATGAACAAACCGTTGCATGCCGCAAATCACCCGCGGTATCGATGCCCGGCGTACAGCGCCGCCATACTGTCGGATCAGAAGAGCGAATCGATCGAGTAGCCGTTTTTTTCCAGCATGGAACGCAGGCGACGCAACGCTTCAACTTGAATCTGGCGGACGCGTTCGCGCGTCACACCAATGTCCGCGCCCACCTCCTCGAGAGTCGAGATCTCACGTCCGTTGAGCCCGAAACGGCGCTCCACCACCTCGCGCTGTTTGTCATTCAACTCATTGAGCCAGGCGCGTATTTGTCCATGGAGATCCTCATCCTGCAGAATCTTCTCCGGATCCGGGGTACGCTCATCGGCAATCGCGTCAAGCAGTGAGCGTTCCGGATCGGCGTCGAGCGGTGCGTCCATGGACGCTATGCGCTCGTTCAGGCCCAGCATCTCCTTTACATCCTCGATTGGCTTGTCGAGCAGCGTGGCGACTTCTTCGGGCGTCGGCTCGTGATCCATCTTCTGCGAAAGGTAGCGCGCGGCGCGCAGATAGATGTTGATTTCCTTCAGCACATGCACCGGCAATCGGATGGTACGTGTCTGATTCATGATGGCACGCTCGATAGTCTGGCGTATCCACCAGGTAGCATAAGTGGAAAAGCGGAAACCGCGCTCCGGGTCGAATTTCTCGACGGCGCGGATCAGTCCGAGATTCCCCTCTTCAATAAGATCCAGCAGTGCCAAGCCGCGATTCATATAGCGGCGCGCAATCTTCACGACCAAACGCAGATTGCTTTCGATCATGCGTTTGCGCGCAGCTTCGTTACCTTTGCGCGCGCGGCGTGCGTAGAAGACTTCTTCTTCCGCCGTCAGCAATGCCGAAAAGCCAATTTCCTTAAGATATAACCGAGTGGCATCGGCCTGTACCACGGCCGCCCCGGCTTCACTCGATTCACTGGCCTCGCTGCTTTCGGTCGAAGCGGACTTGGCTGGCGCAGCCACGGCCTCTTCCTCATGGCCTTCTTCCTCCGCTTCAGCCTGCGCTTCTTCCTCCGCTTCGGCTTCCTCGGGCGCGACTGAGCCTTCCTCGGAGTCCTCTAACTCGAGCTTGTCTTCCTTTTCCGTCTGGTCAGATTTCTTTCGGCGAGCCATAAATCGTTCAAAGTTTGGGGAGATATCTCAGGGGATTTACGGGAGAGCCGTGGCGCCGAATTTCAAAGTGCAACTTCACTTTGTCGGTACCCGTATCTCCCATTTCCGCAATCTTCTGGCCTCGCTTAACCCATTCCCCATCTCTTACGAGGATTCGGTTATTGTGAGCGTAAGCACTGAAATAATCATCATTATGTTTAATGATGATAAGCTGTCCGTATCCGCGAAGTCCACTTCCCTGATAAACGACCTTACCGGCGGCAGCCGCGAATACCGGCTCCCCGCGCCATCCGGCAATGTCCAGCCCGTTTTCTGTCCCGCTGTGGTTGAACCAACCAATGATTTTGCCCTTTGCCGGCCAGACCCAGGGTCCGGGCCCGGTTTGCACAGCCCGCTGGCGCGGACTCCCCTGCGTATGCCGAGTACGCGGCAGTGCATGTGATTCAATATGTCCTGCGGCCTCCCGATCCGACCGTACGATGGCCTGTGGCGGGTGATTCGGTCTGGTTTCTACCGATCGTCTAGCCGGCCGCGACTTGTGGCGCGGCGGAAACAGACGCAGGCGCTGGCCGACGTGGATGGTATACGGCGGGGGGATATTGTTCCATGCCGCCAGCTCGCGATAATCCCGTCCGCTCTCCCAAGCGATACTGTAGAGCGTATCGCCGTGGAAAACCGTGCGGTAGCGGGTTTCCGGGAAACGCAGGCTCATGGCCTGATCGCTCACCTCGGGAGTGACACGCTGCCCGCCGCAGCCAGGCAGCAGCACTGCGGCGATGAGGATTATCCCGAATGCGGGTACATGGCTGCGCGTTTTAATCGTCATCCCGAACCAGCGGCACGAAATTGACCATTTCCAGCAGCTCGCGCTGGTAGCCACCATCGACGGCGGTAATAAGCAGCAATTCTTGCTGACTGGTTCTCAGACCCACGGGTATCACCATGCGCGCCCCCGGCGCAAGCTGCCCGCACAGCGCTTCCGGCAGGTCTTCGGGTGCCGCCGTCACCAAGATTCCGTCATAAGGACCGTGCTCGGGCCAGCCCCAGCTGCCATCCGAGAGCTTCAGGCGGAAATTGCGGTAACCCAGATTCTGCAAGCGGCGGCGCGTAAGCTTTAACAGCGGTTCAACGCGTTCGACGGAGAAGACTTCATCCACCAGCGCCGCCAGGATCGCCGTCTGATAGCCGGAACCCGAGCCAACTTCAAGCACCCGGCGCAGCGGACCTGCGCCAAGCAGGGCCTCAGTCATCCGGGCGACGATGTAAGGCTGGGAGATCGTCTGGTTGTGTCCTATCGGCAGCGCCGTATCCTCATAGGCACGGGTTGCCAGCGCTTCATCCACGAAAACGTGGCGCGGGATATTGAGCATGGCGGATAGCACCCGCTCATCGCGGATGCCGCCTGATCGCAAACGCTGGATAAGGCGCTCGCGCGTGCGCTGCGATGTGAATCCGATGCCTTGCCAATCCATGTTCATTGCGGCTTCATCTCGCCCAACCAGGAGGCGACGTGATCGAGCGCAGCATAGCGAGTCAGGTCTACGTGCAGCGGGGTAATGGAAACACAATTGCGTCGGATCGCATGAAAATCGGTGCCCGGACCGGCATCGGCCTCAGGCCCCGGACCCCCTACCCAGTAAATCGGATTACCATGCGGGTCGCTGGACCGCACGACCGGTTCGGCCTTGTGTCGATGACCAAGACGCGTGGCTTCGTAACCGGTAATCTCTGACGGCGGCACATCGGGGACATTCACGTTGAGTATGGTGTCTGCCGGCAGACGGTCGCGTTGCAGTTGCTCCAGCAGACGCACGACGACACCGGCGGCGGTGGAGAAATTCTTGCCGGAACGACCGGCCATCGAAACCGCTATTGCCGGCAGGCCGAGAAACCGTCCTTCCATCGCAGCCGCGACCGTACCTGAATAGATCACATCGTCGCCAAGATTGGCGCCGTGATTGATTCCGGAAATGACTATGTCAGGTTCCTGCTCGAGCAAGCCTGTGATCGCCAGGTGCACGCAATCAGTCGGCGTGCCATCGACGTAGAAGAAGCCGTTGGTCGCACGGAAGACGCGCAATGGGTTGCTTAGCGTGAGAGAGTTGCTGGCTCCGCTGCGGTCTCGCTCGGGCGCCACCACGTCGACCTGCGCCAGCGGCCGAAGCGCCTCGGCCAGACAGGTCAAGCCGGGGGCAAAGTAACCATCGTCGTTGCTCAGCAGGATACGCATTCCGGCCGCGACGATACAGAAATCCGCGCTCAAAACCAACACGCCGCCACGCGGCCCGATATTTTGTCTAGTCCTTCCTTAAGAATCCCAGATCCGGCGTCACGCTTTGATGCCCGGCGGCGCTGTCTGATGTCAGGCGCGCCAGCAAGGTGCATCGGTCAGCCGCGGGTATCCAATGTGGCCAATAGAGTCTATAAGCTATTATTTTATTGGACATATTCTGCCGCGCGCGGGTCGGCGCATTTATTCCTTGGCAGCATCGTTTCTCCACCGCCGCAAGCCACTACCTGCACTACCGCTGCCTCGACGCCGTCTTCGGGCACATGGCAGAAAGCGCTCAGCGCCTCACTCGTGATTGCTGCGCCCATCGATCTCTCGACCGGCCAGACTGTTTTCGCACCGCGTCAAACTATCTATTATCGCCATCAGCCCAGAGTGATGTAGAAATATCCGCCGAGAATGGCGGTTGTGGTATCGGTGCTGGTACGGACATCATCGCGCCTCTTGTCGCGCAACGTTGGACCTTAATCCGCTTGTCCCGCCTGTCGCGTAGACCAGGGGCGTATCAAGCCGTCAATCGCAAGTCACAAGGCCACCTTCAGTTTGCGCCCACCGGTGATGGAAAACCCCTGGCGTTCATAGAAAGCGAGAGTTCTGTCGAAATGTGGCAGGGGCGGCGTGGTGACTTCCAGCCTGGTCCACCCACACGACTTGCCGAAAGACTTCGCTTGCGACATTAGACGAAGGCCCAACTCGTTGCCGCGATACTCCGGGCGCACGTAAAACTCCGCTATGGTTCCGAAAGCTCCCCCTGCATAAAGAGCAAAGCTTTCGTACAGGGCGATAAATCCTGCAGCATTTACTCCGTTGGCATGTGCGACAAACACAAAGTATCTTTTCTGCCTCAAGAAATCCGTCAATCTCGCGCTTGTTTCACCAAGATTAAAGTCAAAAGCCTTAACACCGGTGACGTTCATGATTTCCGCCAGTAGCTCCCCGACCAATACTGCGATTTGTGGCGCATCCGCCGCAGTTGCTCTGCGCATTGTGAAATCTGTGCTCATACAAAAATGTATTTTCGTTGCTGACTTTGGAATTCAGAGAATGGCAAAAAGCACAGCCTTTTGACAGTCTGGAAGAAGCGCCTGATCGAAGAAAAGATTATCGGCTTTCTGCGCGAAGTGCATTCCCCCGAAGAAATGGCTTCGCCAGCAGGGCATTTTCCGAAGCAACCTACGAATTCTCGCCAACGATCAAGTTCTGCCGCAGCGACGGCCAGTCCCGACGTCGGCATGAGCACCTTGTTAGGCAAGGACTTTAGTCATCGAAACACAACCCATCGACACGCCCCTGGATGTGGTATATGAAACTAATTGATTTCCTGCAAACCCGCATGCGCGATAAAACTCTACGGCATTCAGGGTTGATTGCAGAGTTATCGTTTTCAACCCATGACTCAGTGCTCTATTCTCAAGAAATTTGATGATATTTCTTCCAATGCCCTTTCGCATGTAGTTTGGATGAACAAAAATGGCATCGATTTTTCCAGTTTCGCTGTCGATCATACCGGTGCCGACAGTTTGGCCGTCGTATTTCGCGAGATAGAAATTCCTCGCGACGGAATCCGCGAATTCATCTGACAATTCGACGTTTGCCCACGCTTTTATGAGATTCAGGGGATAGTGGCTGGCGCATTGATGGAGGATAGCGGCTCTTCTTATCTCAAGCGCCACCTGCGCATCTTCGTATTTCGCTTTATCTATGATTAACATCTGCGGCGCTACCTTTAGGTTCAATGCTTGCTTGAGCGGCCTGCCACCACCGAACGACCCGAGCAGATGAACTTGACTTTGCCACTTCAGGAAAATAGCGCCGCTCAGGGCCGGTCCGCTTTAAAACACTCGTCAGGCAGTCTCCCATCGTACTGGCTTTTTAACTGCCTCGCCGTCGTCAATGGTTTTATCCTTTCCATATCCTCCGGATGGTGCCTGAACGACAACGTAGTACAAAGGCTCATCCGACAGATTTCTCCAACATCTGATGCCCGCCGGCGCCACCCGGATAACAGTGCCCGAACTGATCGGCACTATTTGGTCATCAACTCGGAATTCACCTGTGCCCTTGATGAAGATGTAAATCTCCTCGTTATTTCTGTGCCTGTGATGAAACGGCATTGAGGTCTTCGGTGGGAGCTTATTTAACGATATCTCGGCGCTGGTTAGCCCCAAGATCGAATTCAGAAACACCTTGCCTTCGACTTCGAATGGCATTTTGGCGTGGGAAAACCTGTACCTATCCAGGTTTCCGAGCTCACCCAGATCCGTTGCACTAAAATTCCCTCCGGTCTGAATCACATTCGGTACCACATTCATTCCTCTCTCTCCCTACGGTTGGTGTTGTCTGACGTTCCGGTTCGGCGATTTCGCGAAACACCATTCGCTGGAACCGGCGGTTGGATAGCCGCGCCTGCCGCAAGGATACTTGCCGGCATCTCAATCGGTCGACGGTCGTACATGGCCGGATCTTCTCAGTCGGCTGCTTCGAGAAATTCCGCTGTCACTCGGCCGAGCCCTTCGGGCGCGTCAAGCCAGGGCAAGTGTCCCGCCGATGGCACCATCGTCAACCATGCATGGGGCATCAGTTTGACCAAACGGCGGGCGACGGCCGCCCCGCCGAATGGATCGTCAGCGCCCCAGAGAAACAGCGTTGGGGCGGAGACCGATTGAAGCACTTCGTCAGGGATCGTCATTTCTGGCCGGAAGCCGCGCAATGACCCGGCGCGACCGATCATCTCACCGTCATTGCGCATAGTGTTGGTGTGACGCTGCAGCGCCAGGTACCACTCAAAGAAGATCTTCGGGATTCGGTTGGCGTCAAGGCTGGCGCCGTGGCCTATCTTACGGAGGATGCTGCGTCCCACGGACTCGTTGGGCGGCAATGTGTTCATCAGCCATCGAACCGGGCGCAGCGACATGGCCTTCATGAACCCAGGAACCGACATCCCGGGCGCGAACGCCGGACACGCCATCAGGACCATTCGACCGATTCGCGTGGGCGTGTCGGCCGCTGACATCAGGGAGAGAAACCCCCCGAACGAAGACGCCACAACATGGGCGCGTTCCAGTCCGAGTCCGTCCAGCACCCCCGACAGGAACCCGCGGCCGTACTCGTGAGGGTTTCCGGTGAGGACGAAGTCATCGCTAAGCCCTGTTCCGGGGCAATCGACGATGTGGCAGCGAAACTCTGCGAGGGCCGGGAGCAGCGGCGCCCACGTGGAACCCGCATTCAGGACGCCATGCACGAGAACGACCGCAGGGCCGTTGCCCACGCTCTGCACGCGCATTTCGACACCGGCAAGCCGGATGCGCTGTTCGACCGGGCTTAGGCCAACATGCTCCCAAAGCCGCCACTCGGCCTCTCGATAGCGTTGCTCGTCTAGCATGCAATTGGTTCCGTCCTGCTCTCTATCAGAGAGTTCTGCGGCCGGCCAGCCTGACGGTACTAATTTACGTATTACGCTGCGCCTTGTCCAGGTATCTTCCAACCCGGAAATACAAGCAAGCCAGGATGGCACTTTAGCAATTTGGCGAGAAACTTGGGTCGTGCAACACTCAAACGTACCTGACATTCTCGATGGCGGAGATGGTAGCGTGTGAAATACCGGTCAGACGCGAGAACCGGCTTTGGTTTAGCTCCCGAAGTTCGCGACTAATTCTCGCCGCTTCGCCCAATTAGACTTCGGCACGCTTTATTGCAGGTCGGGGGCTTTTCATTTCAAGGTCTTTGATAGTCATGCGCGGCTATCGAAGCGATCTGGAACAACAGTTCGAAGGGCCTGACCCGTGGCTCTCCCGGTCAGGCCCTGAGTGCCGGCAAGACCGGATGCCGCTAATTGATCTTGAAAACGGTGCCGATGCCGTTCGCGCCCCCACCGACCGTCGTTCCATAGAGGTTACCGCTACTGTCCCTGAAAAGGCTGCCGTAGTACGGCGAAGATCCGTCGTTGCTTGCGGCGCCAAACGAATAAAGAACCGACTCACTGCCGGCAGAGGTGATCTCGAATACCGTTCCCTGGCCGTAGGCACCGCCGCCATAGGTCGTTCCATAGAGATTGCCGGCGCTGTCCATGATCATTCCATCGATCGGATTGTCGCCATCGGGTATGGTCGCAAACGAATAAAGAACCGATTCTGTGCCCGATGACGTGACTTTGAACACAGTACCAAGACTGTTTGCGCCACCGGCGGTGGTTGTGCCATAGAGATTGCCGGCGCTATCCCTGACCAGACAACCCTTCGGGTTTTGCGCATCACTGCTCCCGCTGGCACCAAAGGAGTAAAGAACGGACTCGCTGTGGCTTGACGGAATAATCTTGAATACGACGCCAGTGCCGTTTGATCCGCCATCACGCGTTGTGCCATAGAAGTTGCCGGAAGCGTCCGCGATCAGGCCGTCGTAAGGGTGCCATCCACTGGCGCCGGTGAAGGAATACACAAAGGCTTCCGAGCCGAAAGGGTTAATCTCGAACACGGTGCCATCGTTTCCGGTACCACCCATCGTTGTAGTTCCCCAAAGATCGCCGATGCTGTCCATAATGAGGCGACCTGCGGGAAGTTTCCCATCCGCGGTTGTATTGGGGCCAAAGGAATAAAGGAATACTTCATTGCCGGCGGTAGTCATCTTGAATACGGTGCCATTGTTGTTCGCGCCGCCATCGAAGGTCGTTCCATAAAGATATCCGGCGCTGTCGATGATCAATCCGCCTTGCGGATTCTGCCCGTCGGTGCCTGAGCTCGGACCGAAGGAGTAAACGATCGATTCGCTTCCCGTGGGTGTAATCTTGAATACCGTGCCGGTACCGTTCAGTCCACCATTTTCCGTGGTGCCATAGAGATTGCCGGCGCTGTCCATGACGAGTCCGGCATAAGGGGACGATCCGTCGCCAGCGCCGGTGGTTCCGAAGGAATAAAGAAAAGTCTCGCTTGCGCCACCGCTAACTCCACCACCGCCTCCCCCGCCGCCCGAACTGCTGCCAGCCGAACCGCCTCCCCCGCCGCCTCCGCAGGCAGAAATGGCGACGAACCCAGCCAGTAGCGCAGCAACAGAACCGATTCGCTTCAAGTGCATTTTCATTTAATGGATCCTCCCGGGAACTGATTATGAATTTGCCCGGCGCAATTGATACAGCCGGTTGGTGGTGGACTCGACGCCCCCGGTAATAAGCGAGCCGATGCCGGCGTCTTCCCGGTTGTCACGATCGATGTCTCCTCTTCATTGAAGCGCGCCCGCGCTACCTGGCCTGCGGGAACGGTCGCTGGAGGTCAATAGCCCTTTTCCGCCCCAAATTCAGTGGCGATGTCTATTTTGGTTGCATCATTAACGGCGTCGGCACGCCGGCCGCGCCGTAGTTCATGAGTTCGGTCACGTTGCTGTCCAGGCTGCCTGTGCCGACCGTGCCGTTGCCATTGTTCGTGACCCACACGTCGCCAGAGGCGTCGATGGCGATCGCATTCGGATTCTTACCGGCATCCTCGGTCCCAAGAAAACTACCGGTTGGACTGAGTTCGGTGACGTTGCTTTCCAGGCTGCCTGTGCCGACCGTGCCGTTGCCATAGTTCGCGACCCATGCATTCCCCGCAGTGTCAAAGGCGATCCAGCCGGGATACAAACCCGCAGCGTAGGTTCCCAGCAACGTGCCCGTCGGACTGAGTTTCATGATGTTGCTGTCCGCGCTCGCGGTGCCGGGCGTGCCACTGCTGCCATCGTTCGCGACCCACACGTTGCCGGTGCTGTCGATGGCGATCGCATTCGGATAGGCGCCTGCGGCGTAGGTCCCCAGCAACGTGCCCGTTGGACTGAGTTTCGTGATATTGCTGTCCGCGCTCGCGGTGCCGGGCGTGCCATTGCCTTCGTTCGCAACCCACACATTGCTGGTGCCGTCGATGGCGAT
>JAKBDW010000535.1:0-9859 GCA_021834245.1 Pseudomonadota bacterium | reverse complement strand
CCTGTGATCCGGTGTTTGCCGCCTGGCGCAAGGCCGGCTACATGACGAGTGATATGGTGTGGCAGCGGATCCAGCTGGCGATGGATCAGCATAACCTGACACTCGCGCAACAGCTTCGATCAGACCTTGCCGCAAAGGACCGCGTCTGGGTAGATCGCTGGCTGGCGATGTACAAGAATCCACAGCGCGAATTGAGTGATATCCGCTATCCGGTGGAAACACCGATTGCGCGTAAGATCATACGTCAGGGAATCGTGAAACTTGCATACATCGATCCCCAGCAGGCGATGGATACGTGGAACGCGTTGAAGCAGAAGTTCCAGTTTTTCGGGGAAGACGATAATTATGTGCTTCGCTGGGTCGGCATTCTTGCGGCCCAGGATCATCTGCCGCAAGCAGTAGACTGGCTGTCCGCGGTATCCGCCAGCCCCAACGATGCTTCGTTGCGCCACTGGCGCGTACGCGCCGCGCTGCGCGCCGGCCAGTGGCAGACCGGATTGCGCTTTATCGAGGCACTACCCCCGGACGAACAAGCGCAAAGCGAGTGGCGCTACTGGAGGGCGCGCATGCTTCAGGAGACGGGGCATGGGCGGTCGGCGCGCCGGATATTCGAGAACCTGGCAGTGCAGCGAACCTACTATGGTTTTCTCTCGGCCGACCAGATCGGGAAAAATTACTCTATGCAGCACATCAGCATCGAGGCGACGCCCGAGGAGGTCAGTGCCATGCTGGCCTTGCCTGGCATCCAGATGGCCAAGGAACTCTTCGAGCTGGGCGAAACGGTGGACGCTCGCCGGCAGTGGGCATGGACTACGCGCAACATGAGTGATCGCGATTTGCAGGTTGCAGCGGTGCTGGCGCGTCAATGGGGCTGGTACGATCGCGCAATCCTCACGGTGAGCAAAAGCGATAATCTGAATGATCTCGATCTGCGCTTTCCGCTGTTGTATCGCAATATGATCGAAACCAATGCGCAGCAGAACGGCCTTGATCCGAGTTGGGTATACGGAATTCTGCGGCAGGAAAGCGCATTCGTTACAGATGCCCGATCCGATGCCGGGGCGCTCGGATTGATGCAAGTAATGCCGCTTACCGGGCGGCTTACGGGGCGGCTAATCAATCTTCCGATACGCAGCAATAGCGCAATTCTCGAGGTTGCCAATAATCTGCGTCTGGGCACCACATACCTTAAGAATGTTCTTGATGCCAACAATGGCCAAGAAGTGCTGGCCACAGCGGCCTATAACGCTGGGCCCAACCGCATAAAAGATTGGTTGCCGTCGTCTCATGTTCTGGATGCTGATTCCTGGGTCGATACAATTCCCTATCGAGAAACCCGCAACTACGTAAAAAACGTGATGGGATTCACCACGGTGTATGCCTACCGGCTGGGCGACAACACTTTTCATCTTAGTCAGACGATGGCCTCCGTTCTGCCCGGTGATGCCTCCACCTCAAGCCAGACGCCTGCCTCTGTCTCGACGCCGACGCTTCCTGCCTCACCCTAGAACTTGTCGGTCGCCGCCGCGACCTTGACTTGGTGGTATCCGCCTGGTGAAAATCGTTCGCTTGACCAAGAACCGATGCACGGTTGCTCGTGTCTAAAATACAACGCATGACAACCGCGCAGCATGGAGTGGGTGTTTATGTCCAAGCGTAAGTTCTGCATTGTTGGAGGTTCCGGATTTGTTGGTCGACACCTAGCCGCGCGTCTATCGGCGGCCGGCCACGAAGTCTGCATCATTACGCGACGGCGCGAGCGCCACAAAGATCTGTTGGTATTGCCGACCTTGCGTCTGGTTGAGGGTGATGTCTATAACGTTGCGCTTCTGCAGCGTGAGTTTCATGGACAGGATGCGGTGATCAATCTTGTTGGCATCCTGAACGAGACCGGCCACAGCGGGCGTGGCTTTGAGCGTGCCCACGTCGAACTGTCTGGCAAGATCATTAAAGCGTGTCGCAACAGCGGCGTGCAGCGCCTGCTGCACATGAGCGCGCTACACGCATCCGCGGATGGCCCGAGTCATTACCTGCGCACCAAGGCCAAGGGTGAGGCGCTGGTGATCGAATCGGGCAGTGACACCCTTCATGTAACGGCATTCCGTCCGTCCGTAATTTTTGGTCATGACGACAGTTTCACCAACCGCTTTGCCACTTTGCTGCGCCTCTTGCCCGGGTTCTTGCCATTGGCTTGCGCCGACGCACGCTTTCAGCCGATACATGTGGAAGATGTGGTTAGTGCATTTGTAGCGGCGACGGACGATCGTCGCACCTTCGGGCAGAGTTATAACTTGTGCGGGCCGGAAGTCTATTCATTGCGCCAGATCGTCGAGTACCTGGTGCGCCTGATGGGAATACGGTGCCGAATCGTGCCTCTGGGAGAATTAATATCGCGCCTGCAGGCCGAGATCTTGGAATACGTCCCGGGAAAGCCGTTTTCCCGCGACAATTACCTCTCGCTGCAGATCGACAGCGTTTGTGACGCTCCATTTCCCGACGTGTTCGGCATTACACCTTCGAGGCTCGAAGATATAGTCCCGCGCTATCTTGGACCGTCGCGTAGTCTGCGCTACGCGAGATACCGTTCGCACGCCGGATAACCCCCGAATCCGGGGGGATTTTTGTCCCAAGATCCCCGTTGCGAGGGGCTAAGCGGCGTTATTTTCCGGCTGTCAACGACGGCCGGTCCCGCAACACGGACGAATGGCGCAAAAGCTTCCTTCACAGCGGTTGTAGGGTGGCCAATACTGAATGGGTCACTCCGCACCGGAACGAGTTGGCCGTTTGCGTAGTGTGTCTTTCATAGAATCATAGAATTAGAACCGTTGTAACAGCGCACAAATTTCAAGAAATCGGAGGAGGTCGGCATGAATTTATATGTGAGCAATATCTCGCCAGAGGTCGCGAAGGCAGACTTGCAGCATATGTTCAGCGGGCTTGGCGAAGTCCTGTTTGCCAGGCTAAGGGCAACCGGCGATGATCCCAGGGACAAAGGATATGCGTACGTATACGTACCGAACGACGAGCGTGCGCGAACGGCAATTGCCATGCTCAACGGTAAGTTGCTCAAGGGAAACAAGCTGACGGTAAGCGCAATGGCGGAGCGTCCCGGGGTGATTGGCAGCTCGGTTAAGAGGAACTAGCACGAGTCTTTCCGCGCCATCGAACCCATCTCCAACCAATGCCCGCATTCGCGGGCATTGTCGTCTTCGTAGCTTGTGCTGAGAAAATTTCCGAAACGCGCCCGATCAATTGTTGCCAGCAACAGTCGCGCCCTTATTGTTGGCCAGTGAAGCGAGGATGTGGTGACGCTCTTTCGGAGGCAGTTGCGAAATTGCCTTTGCCCGTGAGTAGAACGCCGGCAGGTTACCTCCGACCGACCGCAGGAGTGCGTCAAATGCTGGGACGTAGCGGTTATAAAGCCTGATGGGTACGAAGCTCGCGTTGTCGAATTTTTGCGAAAACCACGCGTCGTATCCAGCGTACCCGCGCGATTGGGCACGCAGTCTTGCATAGGCCTCATGCAGATCGGAAAAGATTTTCTGCTTTTGCTCGAGCTTCGTTTCATCCGGCTCGCTAGAGGCATACAGGGATTCCAGGCGGTTCCGATAGCGAAGCAGCAGCGCCATCACTCGTTGCTGCCGCTCCTGCCCCTGCTGATATTGACACAGCTTAGTGCTGTCGCCATTCGCCTTCAGCCAGCGGCGCATGCCCTCAAATTCCACGCTCATGGCAAAAGATTCGTCGAATGCGGTATCGCCACGAATGTAAAGTTCCTGATGTGCGAGTTCGTGAAATATAAGACCTGCGATGTCAGTATTCGAACCTCGAAGCACTGTGTTGAGCACCGGGTCACGGAACCAGCCGAGTGTCGAGTAGGCTGCTACCCCGCCAAGATAGACATCGTAACCTTGGCGGCGAAGATAAGCCGCGTAACGCTCCGCTGCCTGATGCTCAAAATAGCCGCGGTAATCCACACAGCCGGCGATCGGAAAGCACCACGTCTTTGGTCGCAACGACAGTTTCGGAGCCGCGTAGACATTCCACACCACGTAGCGCCGCTGCAGGTCGACATAGCTGGAGTAACTGCCGTTGTCAGGCAGACCCAGGTCGTGAAAAGCGAATTCGCGCGCGCGCAAAACATTCGCCAGTTTCACTTTAAGTGCTGGTAGTGTCGTCGGATCGGTGAGTACCGCCTCGATGGGGCGCCTTTTTTCCAGCACTTGGTACTGACCTTCGATCGACTGCGCATAGTAGCCGAGCGTGGAACAGCCGGACGCCGTCGCAGCCACCAGCACTGCGATGGAAAATCCAAGATAGATGCGGGTCCGACGCAAACCCATGGGCATTTGGTGGATGATTTGTCTCAAAGTACTATAAGCCCATGCGTGTATATCTGGTAGGCGGTGCGGTGCGCGACAAACTTCTTGGTCTCGAGGCCAAGGATCGCGACTATGTTGTGGTCGGCGCCACCCCGGAGGAAATGGTAACGCTTGGATTCAAGCCGGTTGGCGCCGATTTTCCGGTGTTTATCCACCCGCAGACAAAAGAACAGTACGCGCTCGCGCGAACCGAGCGCAAGTCGGGAATCGGATACAAGGGTTTTACTGTCTACAGTGCGTCCGACGTAACGCTGGAAGACGATTTGCGGCGTCGCGACCTGACGATCAACGCTATGGCACAGGCCGATGACGGAACCCTGATTGATCCGTTTGGCGGAGCTGACGATCTGCGTAATGGCCTGTTGCGGCACGTTTCCCCGGCTTTCGCCGAAGACCCGGTGCGGGTGCTGCGCGTGGCCAGATTTGCGGCGCGTTACGCCAAATGGGGGTTCCATGTAGCGCACTCGACCAACGCGCTCATGCGCCACATGGTTGTAAACGGTGAAGTGGATGCGCTTGTTCCCGAGCGCGTCTGGACCGAGTTGGAACGAGCGCTCGGGGAAGATTGTCCGTCAGCGTTTTTCAATGTCTTGCGCGGTTGTGGCGCCCTGGAGCGGCTTTTTCCCGAAATTGCAGCGCTCTTTGGGGTGCCGCAGCCCGACGAGCACCATCCCGAAATCGACACGGGCGTGCATGCGCTGCAGGTGCTGGACGCGGCCGCGAGACTATCGTCCGACACGCGTGTACGGTTCGCCGCGCTGATGCACGATTTGGGAAAAGGGCTGACCCCGCGTGAAGAGTGGCCGCGGCATATTGGACACGAACAAGCGGGCGCAGACCTGATCCGCCAGTTTTGCCAGCGCTTGCGCGTACCAAATGACTACCGGGATCTTGCGATCCTGGTGGCGCGCTATCACGGACATTGCCATCGAGCGGCCGAGCTTGCGCCGGCGACGATGCTCGATATGTTCGAGGCGATCGATGCTTTCCGCCGACCAGAGCGTGTCGAACAGTTCCTGCTTGCCTGCGAAGCCGATTCGCGCGGTCGGTCAGGGTTCGAGGATCGGCCCTATCCGCAGGCGGATCGTGTGCGCCGGACGTTCGCTGCCGCACGCGCTGTTACTGCTGCTGATGTAATAGACGCGACGGTCAAAGGTGCAGCCGTGGGCGAGCGAATTCGCCAGCAGCGCATCGCTGCGATTAAAGAGGTTTCTTGAAGGCCGCGGCAAGAGCGGAATCTGGTGTCGATGTCTGCATTCCAGTATCTTGGGAATTATTGAACTGAAATAGGCGTATTGGTTGCCGGCGCAGTGCGTGTTATCGGAATACGGGCGCACCAACGCTGCCAAGGCCCGCGCCAGCGGAGAAATGAAATGACTCTGGGTGCCTATGTCGGTGCGGGATTGTTTGCAACTTTCTTTGCGATCCGGTCGCTACCATTTCTGCACGCACGTTTCATGCGCGGTAAACCTGCTCCAGACCTGGGAGGCATACTATCCGGGAACCACGAGCAGGCCATGATCTATTTTTTCAGTGACGCCTGCGGCATGTGCAAATCGATGACGCCTGTGATCGAACGCCTGGCAGCGGAAAATAGCAGTGTCCTCAAACTCGATGTAGTTCAGCATCTTGAGCTCGCGCGCCGTTTCGGTGTGATGGGAACACCAACAACAATATTGGTGCGAAACGACAAAGTTGAGAAAATATGGTTGGGCGTGCGCTCGGAGGCGCAGTTGCGGCGCGCACTCCAAGAGTCCTGAGATCCAGGCTGCACCAGCGTGCCGCCCTACAAACGCGAGCGGCGATCCTGCAGGACGAACCCAAGCAGTGGTCCGGACAGACCACGCGCCAGCGCCAAGACCTTGAATAGTTCGCCCATTTCGTGCGGCAAAGTGAGCTTCTTGATTTCCTGGGCAAGCTCCAGCTGCGACCGCAGGTCGCCTTTGGCCGGTTCTGGCGGCTGTTCAGCAATTCCCGTGGCAAGCAGAAAGGCTGCCTGCGACGTGTAGCCGAGCAGTGCCAGGCCGGATTCGTGTCCCGCTTCGGCAAGGGCAGTGAATTCGACATGCGTGGTGATGTCCTGCAGGCCGATCAGCACAAAAGGGTCCGAATGTGCCTGATGGCGGAAATGGCACATCATTGTACCGTCGCTGCGGTCCGGGTGATAGAACTCGGAGCGCGGGAAGCCATAGTCGATGAGCAGCAGCAAGCCGGCGTCCATGATCTGCCCCATGCTGCGAATCCAGGCTTCCGCCTGCAAGTTGATTTCCGATGTGTAGCCCGCCGGAAGAGATTCAAAGTCGATGCGCGAGGCGACCTGTGCGGCAAGAGAAGTTGGCGCCGGCACCTCGCGCCAAACAAAGCCATCGTTTTCCCATGCGACGTGCAATAGCCGTAGTCCGTCTGACAGCACGCGAAATCGCTGGGTCGGAATGGCATCCAGCAGTTCGTTGGCGATGATCACGCCGCGGAATTCGCGCGCTGGAAGCTGATCAAGCCATTCTATGCGCGACGCTAATTCCGGTATTTGCTTTGCCACGTGTGCCGCTTGGCGCGCGCGCAAATCGGCGCTCAGCTCTAGAATCAAGTAGCGGTGCGGCAGTTGCCCCTGCTGCGCCAGCGCACTCAGCAGATCGGCGGCAAGTTTTCCGCTGCCCGCGCCGACCTCGAGAATTTCCGCTTTGCCCAGTTGCTGGAAAACCTGTGCGCACTGGCGAGCGAGACAGCGAGCGAACGCCGATCCCATCTCTGGTGCAGTGATGAAGTCGCCGTTCGCTCCGAACTTCTGGGGTCCTGCGCTGTAATAGCCAAGCCCGGGGGCGTAAAGAGCCAGCTCCATGTAGCGCATGAAATCGATGCTTCCGCCGTGAGCGCGGATGTCCTCGCGGATATGTTGGATCAGCGCCGCGCTATGGCGCATCGCAGCGGCATCAGGGGCAGGCAAAAATGGCGCGGGCATTTTATGGGCTCTCAGTGCGGCTTGGTGCAGGGAAAAGCTGGTGTTGGCGTTGCGCACAACAGGCGCTATTGTGGCGCGGTATGTTCATGCCGTGTGGCACTGACGG
Organism: Pseudomonadota bacterium; assembly: GCA_021834245.1. Lineage (GTDB taxonomy): Bacteria > Pseudomonadota > Gammaproteobacteria > Acidiferrobacterales > UBA6901 > JAJXUF01. The sequence continues at coordinate 2,412 of JAKBDW010000535.1, read as the reverse complement.
TATTGAGCGAAAGTCGACAGTAGCTGAAACTGAGATCTTTTCGACACAGAGGATACCATGGAACCTGAACCCCTTACCGGAAAAGTGGCGCTGGTCACAGGCGGCACGCGCCGCATCGGTGCGGAGATCTGTCGTACGCTCCATGCCCAGGGCATGAATCTGGTGGTGCACTACCGCTCCTCCCAGCAAGATGCGCACGCTTTGCAGGCCGAACTGCTTGAGCGTCGGGCCGACTCCGTGATGCTGGTTCAGGGCGATTTGCTTAATGATGCCAAGCTCGACAACCTGGTACTCAAGGCTGTCGAACGGTTCCGCAGACTGGACGTGTTGGTGAACAACGCGTCAAGCTTCTATCCTACGCCGATTGGCGAGGCGACAGACAAGCATTGGGAAGATCTGATCGGGACCAATGTGCGGGCTCCATTCTTCCTCTCGCAGGCTGCTGCACCGCATCTCAAGAAGAGCGGCGGCTGCATCGTCAGCATCGCCGACATTCATGCCGATCGTCCGCTCAAGAATTACCCCGTCTACTGTATCGCCAAGGCCGGACTGATCATGCTCACCAAGTCGCTCGCGCGCGAGCTCGGACCGGAGGTGCGCGTCAACGCTGTGGCTCCCGGAACCATTCTTTGGCCGGAACATGAGCTGGACGATCTCACCAAACAGCGCATCCTGTCGCGCGTGCCGCAAAAGCGATCGGGTGATCCTGCTGACATAGCGCGCGCGGTGCTGTTTCTCGTGCGCGATGGCGGATATGTTTCCGGACAGGTGCTGGCGGTGGATGGCGGTCGTTCGATTGTGGCATGAGCGCGCGTTGTGTCCCGCAGGCGGATTTTCGCCCGAAGCTAGAAAATTTCCAGCTTTACCGGCCAAATATTCTGATTCTTGATGCCGGATTGCCCCCAAAGTTCGTGGAAAGTGAGGCCGCTGACCGGATGGCGCAGGGCGGGGGCAATTTCCGAAAGTGGCTTGAGCACAAAAGCGTATTGTGTGATCTCGGGACGCGGAATCTGAACCTGTTCGTCGTGCCGCACTAGGTCACCGTAAAGCAGCAGATCCAGATCAAGCGTGCGCGGAGCGAAACGGTTGATTCCGCGGACGCGGCCGTGGCGTCGCTCAAGTTCGAAAAGTTCATCCAGTATTTCCTGCAACGGCGCGTCGGACTCGTAAGTCGCAATCAGATTGTAAAAATTGTCGCCATCAAAGCCTATAGCAGGTGATTCATAGATGGATGACAGCACAACGCGTTCGTTGACTTTGCGTAGCTCTTTCACCGCAGTGCGAATGTGGTTCGCGCGGTCTATGTTGCTTCCAATACCGACAAAAACCTGTGGCATTCAGCGCTACCTTTAATATTTCCGAGCGCCCATTGCTGGTTAATTCCTGTGTCCACGCTCGATGATGACACCGACATCGGTCGCGCCTCTTATCGCACCTTTTTTGTTCACGGCAACGCGTACCCACGGCACGTTGAACTCGCTCACAATCAGATCCGCGACCCTTTCCGTGAGCGTCTCGACCAGCTGGAAGCTCGATTCGCCGACAAAGGCAATAACGCGTTTCGCTACCGCCTTGTAATTTAGCGTATCTTCAATGCTGTCGCTGGCCGCTGCACGGCGGACGTCCACCGCCATGTCGAGGTGGATCGTAATGGCCTGGGTCGTGCGCCGCTCCCATTCCCAGATGCCGATAATGCAATCGACCTTGAGGTCGTGAAGATAGATCAGATCCATAGGCAGATTCGTTGTCTCCAGCCGACTATATCGGAATCGTGCGGGGATGTCTTGACGCCGCGCCAATTAACCCTTCCAATAGCGCGCCATGATGACCTACGTACTGCCGCTCATTGCCTATCTAATCGGATCCGTCTCGTCCGCAATCGTCGTGTCGAAACTCATGGGCTTGCAGGACCCGCGCGCAGTGGGCTCGAAGAATCCAGGGGCAACCAATGTCCTGCGCTACGGCGGCAAGAAGGCGGCGGCGTTCACCCTCCTCGGCGATGTTCTGAAGGGCGTGCTTCCCGTTGTTCTTGCACGGGCTTTGAAAGTGGATCCGACGACACTGGCGCTCGTCATGCTCGCTGCTTTCCTGGGACATGTTTACCCGGTTTATCACGGCTTCCGTGGCGGCAAGGGCGTTGCAACAGCGATAGGGGTGATTACGGCGGTCAACCCCTGGGTTGGACTGGCGCTTGTCGTCACCTGGTTTGTAATGACCCTTCTTTTTCGCTACTCCTCCTTGTCAGCCATCACTGCGGCGTTGCTTGCCCCGGTTTACGTGTGGTGGCTGATACCGGCACCGCCGCTGCTCATTGCCACTTGCGTCATGGTCACATTGCTGGTCTGGCGCCACCGCAACAATATCCGCAAACTGCTTAGCGGAACGGAAGACAAAATCCGGTTTTGAGCGCAA
>JAKBDW010000247.1:0-9862 GCA_021834245.1 Pseudomonadota bacterium | reverse complement strand
CGAACATACCGCTTTTGCGCGCTACCTTGAGCGTCAGACTCTGCTCGTGGACTTTGGCGAGGCTATCTATGTTCGCCCTACCGGTGATGTCTAAGGTGCGTGTCGTGAAAGCGGCATCCGCACCGACCGTCACGGTGAGCGTCCCGGTGCTTTGGCCGGATGCGATCGTCGGCGCGTTTGTCGAAACGCCGCTCGGCGCGGTGCTTGAGAACTCGATGGCGCCATTGAAGGAACCCGCACGTTCAACATTGACTGCTACCTGGCCGCTGCCGCCGCGTTCGAGCAACAGCGTTGTCGGTTGCAGGGAAAAGCCGAAGCTCCCCGATGCCGGTGACACTGTGAAGGTACGGGTAGTGCTGTGACGGTGGTAGTTCTGCAGGAGCGTGCTCCAGAGATCGCCGGAGACGCGAAGCTGGTGCGTACCGCTGGTCGGCGTAAGCTGGGCGACAGCACGATTGGTGACGTAATCAATACGAAACTGGTCAGTCACCACCTTATTATCCAAATGTGCCTGAAAAGTGCCGGATCGCATTTCCCCGTGCCACGTTACGTGCACCGGTACCTGCGATTGGTTGTTGCGTCCGATCCGCGGTATCTGGGTGCCCATGCAGCCGCCTAGCATGATTGCGAGCCCAACGGCAGTGAACGACATGGCATAGCGCATGTAACGTGATCTCCACGATTGTTATGGATGGCCTGCGGCAAAAACGATGTACCGCCGAGCTGGTCAGGATCAGCGAAACGCGCGATGGTTCGCAGGCAGGGCCCTATTCAACAATACAAGGTGTCCGTTAGGCAATACCGTTTGCGCCTGCAGAAACGACAATTTCGCGCAAAACGGAATCGAGTCTACTGGATGGTGTGCTTAAAGCGCTTAAAGCTTAGCCCCAAGGCCGCGACGCCGCTCAGCACGATAAAGCAGGTATATTCGAGGGTAAGCATGGGGTTGCCACCCTTGAGCAGGATATTTCTCAGCAGCGCGGCAAAATAGGTCAGCGGATCGGAATATACGAAAAATTTCAGCCACAGGGGCATGTTGTCCACGGGGAACATAATTCCGGACAGCAGGATAGCGGGAAACAGGAACAGAAACCCTCCGAGCATGGCCTGTTGCTGGTTCTTGGCAAAGGTCGAGATGAGCATGCCAATGCCTACCGTTGTGGCAACGAAAGCGACAGAGGCAAGAGCCAGTTCCCATAGCGGCCCGCGTATCGGCACGTGGAATAGCAATACGGCAACGAGCAGAACCAGCGGTACATCGAGTAGCCCCAAGAGAAAATAGGGCAGGGTCTTGCCGGTGATGATCTCCCACGTCTGCAACGGGGCGGAAATGAGCATTTCGAACGTGCCGATTTCTTTTTCGCGCGCCAGCGCCATGCTGGTCAGGAGTATTGTCAAGACGCAGATGATCATGCTCATGACGCCCGGAACCATGAAGATCGCGCTCCGCAGTGACGGGTTGTAAAGCAGGCGCACGTCGAGCTGCAATGGTGGTATGGCGGCCGCCGAGGCGGCGTCCTGCGCCACGTCGCTTCGCAGGGTAGTTTGCAGGATCTGCTGCATATAGCGTTCGATGCCGCGGGCCTCTATCGGATTCTCCGCATTGATCAGTAGCTGCAGCTGCGCGTTACCGCGACCTATCGCGCGTGTTAGTCCGCCAGCAGGAGCAACCAGAACAGCGTCCGCGTCTCCGGACTGAATCTCCCGGAATGGGTCCTGGACCGAAGTGCGCGCCGGAATGAACCAGCCTGATGCAATCGCGTCGCGATATACGTCGATCGCCACCGTGTCGTTCGGAGCAACGCTCACGCCGAGACGGATGTTCTTCACTTCGGTGGAAAGCGCCACGCCGAACAATGTCATCTGTACGATCGGTACCATGAATAGTACGAAACGCATGCGCGGGTCGCGCAGTGTCTGGCGCAACTCCTTCTTGATAAATCCGATGAGGGTGATGTTCATGGCTCGAGATCCTTCTTAAAGCGCGCGCCCGCGACAGAAAGGAGAATAAAATTGAGAAGAAACAGCGCCAGGAACGGACCGCCCAAATCGGACAAATTGGTTCCCTTGAGAAACAGGTCGCGGCTGATGGTCATGAACCAGCGCGCGGGAAACACCGCGGTAAGGTACTGGAATATTGACGGCATGCTGGCAATCGGAAAGACAAATCCGGAAAGCAACAGTGATGGAAGCAGTCCGGAAATGAGCGCAAACTGCATGGATACCTGCTGGGTGCGGGTAATTACCGATATCAGAAGTCCCTGTGCCAGGTAGGCGGAGAGAAAAAGAAAGTACCCGGCGAGAAAAACCAGGTGACTGCCGCGAAAGGGGACAAAAAACACCACGCGCGCAACAAAATAAATAAAAAATACGGCAAGCAGGCCGATGACCGTGTAGGGTGCGAGTTTGCCGAGGATGAGTTCCATTGGTTGAACCGGCGTCGACAGCAATAGTTCCATGGAACCATTTTCCCATTCACGCGCTACGGTGAGTGCCGTCAGCATTATTGAGATGATGGAGATGACTGCAACCGTGAGCCCAGGCACGATAAACCACTGCGTGCTAAGCTCCGGATTGTACAAATAACGTGTAGCGAGCGTCGCTGCGGGCGGTGCCAGATTGCTGACCAGGCGGCGATTGGCAGCATCCTGTATTCCGGCAACATACCCGAGGATAGAGCCAGCGGTAGTGTTGTCGGCACCATCAAGCAGAAGCTGGGCGCGGGCGATGCCGCCCGAGGATAGGGATTTTTCGAACTCCGGTTCGATGATGAGTACCGCCCGGTCCCGGCCGGAGCGTAGTAGCGACTCAGGGTTGGACTGTGGACTGACGGGCATTACCCGAAATGCCCCGGTGTTGGCGAAAATCTGCGTCAGCTCGCGTGAAGCCTGGGAGTGATCCCGATCATCCACCGCAATGGGCGCATTTTTCACGTCGAAATTGATGGTTACCCCGAAGATCAGCACCATCATTAGCGGTAGTCCTAGTGCCAGTGCCAAGGTGAACGGATCACGCAGGATATGAAAAATTTCCTTGCGCGCCACGGCGCGAGCGCGCTTGAAGCTGAAAAACGATGCATCCTGGTTCACCGATTCGCTCCCTCAACGAGCTCGATAAAGACGTCCTCCAGAGATGGCGTAATCGAGGAGATACGGAACTCCTCGGCGAGCCAGGTCTGGGCGCGGTTCCAGGCATGCAGGTCGTGCACCAGCGCGTGATATTGACGGCCATGCGGCTGGATAGAGAATCCGTCGGACTCGCCATTGATGCGTGCCAGAATTTCTGGCGACGGACCGTCTTTTGGCAAAAGCTCGAATACGCCATGCGGAAACGTGGTTTGCTTGAGCCTTTGCGGCGAATCCAGGGCGATTATTTCGCCACTGCGCATCAGGGCAATGCGCCCGCACTGCTCTGCTTCATCCATGTAATGGGTGGTCACAAATACAGTGTGGCCCGAGTCTGCAAGCTCGCGAATCAGAGCCCAGAAACGAGCCCTTGCCACAGGGGTAACACCGGCCGTGGGTTCGTCGAGAAAGACTACCTGCGGCTGGTGCAGCACTGCCGCGGCAAGCGAAACCTGCTGTTTGATCCCGCCGGGCAAATCCTTGACCAGCGTGTCGAGTGGACGCGAAAAGCCAATGAAATCCAGAATTTCCTGCCTGCGCTTCAGGTACTGGGCGCGCGGCAGTTTGCGCAAACTGGCAGTGAATTCAAGGTTTTCATCCACCGTGAGGTCATCGTAAAGCGTGAAACGCTGCGACATGTAGCCGACCTTGGATTTGATGCGCTCGATCCCATCCTCGAAGCGGACGCCTTCGACACTGATGCTACCGGCAGATGGAACCAGCAATCCACACAGCACGCGTATGGTGGTAGTTTTGCCGGCTCCATTTGCGCCAAGGAAACCGAAAATCTCGCCGGTTTGCACCGAAAAAGATACGTCACGCACGGCGTAAAAGTCGCCGAACTTTACACTCAGATTGCGCACTTCGATCACGCGCTTTCCTCCTCAGTCATTCGCACGAAGAGGTCATTGAAGTTGGCGACGTGTGCGTCCTCTAGCAACTGGCGCGGTTCACCGCTTGCCAGCGGTCTGCCGGCATGCAACAGGTGGGCATAGGCGCAGCGCTCAGCCTCATCCATATAGGCCGTGGTCACAACGATGAGGATATGCTGATCGGCGAGCCGGTAAAGCAGGTCCCAAAATTCGCGCCGGCTAATCGGATCGACGCCGTTTGTTGGTTCGTCTAGCAAAAGAATGCGCGGCGAGCGCAAAAGCGAGCACATTAGGCCAAGTTTCTTGTACATGCCGCCGGACAGCTTGCCGGCCGGCCGATCCGTGAACTGGTCGAGACGCGTGATCTCCAGCAGTTCCGCACGGCGCGCGCGGTATACATCCCCCGGGAGCTGGTACAAGTCACGAAAGAAGTCGAGGTGCTCGGAGACGGACAGATCCGGATACAGGCTTTGCTGCTGCGGCATGTAAGCGAGATCTGCCCGGATTGCATTAAACGGGATTGCTTTGCCCGCGTCGCTAAAGACGATGGTGCCGGCGTCAGGCTTGAGGAGTCCAGCCAAGGTTCGCAGCAGGGTTGTCTTGCCTGCGCCTTCCGGGCCGATGATCCCGTGCATGGCGCCCGCCGCGAGATCGAGTGATATTCCGTCAAGTGCCTGGTTCTTGGCCAGCCGCTTGCGAAGGCCTTCGATGCGAATGCCGATCCCGGTGACAGTCACGGTCGCCCCGGCAAGGCAACCTCGATCGGCATGCCAGGCTTGAGCAATCCGTCCGAGTTGACGAATTCGATCTTGACGCCGTAGACCAGGCGCGTGCGTTCTTCGCGCGTTTGGACGTTTTTCGGGGTGAATTCGGCTTCGTCGTTAATCTTTATAATGGTACCGCTGATCTCAGGTGAGTGCGGTTCGTCAAGGAAAGCCCTGACCTTCATGTCCAGATGTACCTTATCCAGCTGGGTCTCCGCGATGTATATATAGGCCCAGACGTCGCGCAGGTCAGCGATGGTGAAGAGTTTCACACCGGGAGCTACCACCTCGCCGGGCTCGCGATAGCGGGTCAGGACTACACCGGCAAGAGGTGAAGTAATATCGCACCATGACAGGCGCAGTTGGGCATCGGCGTACTGTGTTTGCGAATGCTCGTAAACATCCTCCGATACGGATCCTCTCTTAAGGAGGCGTGCGGCCCGCGCAAAATCCCTGGCTGCCTGAGCGGCGGTAATACGCACGTCGTCGCAGGTCAGCTGTGCCAGTGGCTGGTCTTTGCGGACGCTGTCGCCCTCCTGCACGGCGATCGACTGGATCGTCGAACTCAGGCGCGGGGAGATATCGACCTTGGTGGCTTCAATGGTGCCGGCATAGCGGAATGGCGTTCGAAAAACCAGATCCTGCAGAACCAGAAAGACCACCAGGATCAAGACAATCGCTGCGGCGAGCAGCAATACCCGTTTTTTCATTGATCACTCCCTGCGGAAAGGCTGTCTTGTACTGCCAGCTGAACCAGGATCTGGGATTTGATTAGTGCAAGATTAACCTGCCAGTTCAGAGCCTCTAGGTTGGCGGTCTGCACCTCAAGAAAGCGATCACGCCCCGCCCGGTAAGACTCGTAGGTAAGTTGTGCCAGTCTGCTGGTCTCGTCCACACCCTGCTTTGTCAGCACTTCCTGGGCGCGTAATGCCGAGAGCCGTGCTGCCACCTTGTCCCAGTCGCGGGTCAAATCGTTCTGCAGTTGGGCACGCTGCGCATCGAGCGATTCTGCCTGGGACAGTTGTTCCTGCTCGAGGGCGGAAGTGCGTCCTGCATCGAAAAGCGGCATCGAAAGTGTGACCCCGATGGTATTCTGGTTTATCTGCTCCAGTATCGGGCCATTGGGGTAATCCAGGCTCGTACGGGCGGAAAGCTGGATTTTTGGCCAGCGCTGATCGGCAAAACTCTTGGATGCCAGGCGCGACGATTGCGCGAGATCGCCTAGTGCTTTCACCCGAGGGTTCTGCGCCAGGCTGAGGCTGCGCGGTTTTGCCAGAAAACGGGCGAGCGTCTGTTGCAGGGGATCGAGAGTCAACAATACCGTTGGGTCCCCTAGCTCGGCAGGGTAATGCGAATCTTGGCTGGCATCCTCCGGTCGGGTGACGTCATAGTTATCGACACGGCCGATCAACGCCAGTAGATCCGCAAGATCTGTCGCGAGATCCGCCTGTGCTTGCTGCAGTTTCAGGTCAAAATCGAGAACATCCTTGTGCGCCGAAAGGGCGTCTGCCCGGCTTGCCGCCCCGGCGCCAAGCCGCCGCGCTATATCAGCGTAGCGCGCCCGCGCGAGTCGCAGCGAGTTGGTAATCAGGCGCATGCGTTCCACCGAATTCTGTACGGCAAAGTAGGCGCTACGGGTAGCCAGCAGTACGTCATCCCGCGTGGCACGCATCTGCTGCGATTTGGCGCGCGCATACAGGGAGGCGCTTTGTGCGGATTGATGCGCGCTTCCGGCGTCATAAAGCAGATAGGTCAGCGTAGGGCCGATGGAATAAACATTGTTGTCGCCAAGCGCGAAGCTGTAGCCGTTAGGAAGACTGACTTTGGGGATCTGCGAATAGTAGCGGTAACTGGCGTCAAAGGTCAGCTGCAGCGATTTTTGCGACGATACCGCAAGGGCGCGCGCATTGGCCGCTAATTTGTCGTATTCCGCGGACTGTATGCGTTGTGAATAGGCGAGGGCTTCGGTTTCTGCATCCCGCAGGGTAAGAGTGAGCTGCGAAGGTGCAGCGGCGTGGGCGATAGACGTCAGCGAGAAAAAGACCATACATAGTACTAGCCTTGTCTTCATAGGGTTCCCCGCGAGCTTTTCGTCTTATCGGATTTGAGCAGCAAACCGACGCGATCGGAGATAGCCGAGTCTGTAAGAACCTCGTTGTCGAACACTTGCAGAAGCTTACGCATACCGCGCTCGCGCCGCAGTAACTCGCCTAGAATCGAGGGGAAAGCAATTGCCGCAAGCAGCGCAATGGTGAGGTTGGCGGTCGACACGCCGCGAAGTCGCCCGCGGCGCTGGCACTTCGCGACGAGGTCTGCTATCACGCCGATGTGTCGCGGGGCATTGACCCGCGCAAATCCGCGCACTAAGTCGTCTCCCCCCATCATGTCGCGTACGATGGCAAATGCGACGCGGCGATTGTCGCGAATGAATCGCCCAAAAGTCAGCAGTGCACTACGCAGATTTTCCACCGGATCCTTGTGACTGTCTGCCTGGATCTCCAATTCCGCGAAGAAACTGTCATATAAGTCCTGCAGTACGCGACGGCAGAACTCGCGCTTTGTCTTGAAGTGGTAATGAAACATGCCGAGATTGACACCTGCGCGCGCGGCAACCTCGCGCAAGTTGAGCCCGTCGCAGCCGGACTCGTCCAGCAATTCACGCGCCGCCTGAATCAGCTGCCGATCGGTATGACGAGAAGGTCTTGTCATCGGGCCGCTCCGGTTCCAGACAAGAAACTATACAGCGGTATAATAATACAGATCCGGACCGGGGATTCAAGGCCCGATTTGAATTGTATTCCTGGGTGAATTGCGATACTTCACACAGCCTTATAACATTCCATGCTCAGGGAAATTTGATAGAGATCAATGATATCGCGGGACTCTTAGGTATCCTAGCTAAGATAATGCAAACCTGGTTCACTTTCTGTTGTGAAAATCTCCTGTTCAGGACATACCGGTATAAGTTGACTTCGGGAAACCGGCTTGCAACTGGTTGTGGCACGGCGGCATGAAGATACTGACCGTGAATAGCGGCAGTTCATCGGTGCGCTTGGCAGTTTACGCGTATTTGCCGGACGGCAGTCTTCAATTGCTGGGAGCGGCGCATGAAAACAATGCAACCGAAGAAGCGGGCGATTTCCTCGATCGCTTTGTCGCACACCACGATCTTACCGGTCTGGCAGTGATCACACACCGCGTGGTCCACGGCGGCGCAACATTGGTGGGGCCGCAGCTTGTTGATCAGGCAGTAGAAAGCCAAATCGAGCGACTTGGACCGCTTGCACCACTGCATCAAAAAAAGGCGTTGCATTGGATTCGGATGTGCCGCTTGCGCTTTGGACCTGATGTGGCGCAGCTTGCGGTATTCGACACGGCGTTCTTTGCCGGCTTACCGCAAGTCGCACGCAGCTACGCTTTGCCACAAGCGTTGTGCGAGAAATATGGATTGCGAAGGTACGGGTTTCATGGACTTGCGCATAGGGCCCTGTGGCGACGTTGGTGTCAATTGCGGCCCGACTTAGGACGTGGTGGCCGCATTATCAGCCTGCAGTTAGGTGCTGGATGTTCAGTGACTGCGACAGCTGATGGAGAGCCACAGGACACCTCAATGGGTTTTACCCCGCTGGAAGGTCTGGTCATGGCAACGCGCAGTGGAGATATCGATCCTGGAGTCGTAACCTTCCTGCAGCGAAATGAGAGTCTGACGGCAGAGGCTACCGATAGGTTGTTGGAACTACATTCTGGACTTCTGGGGATTTCTGGCATCAGTAGCGACATGCGCCAGCTCATTGCGCAGGAAGAGAATCCGCAGGCGCGCCTTGCAATAGAAGTATTCTGTTATCGTGTTCGTAAGTACTTGGGAGCCTATACGGCTGTTCTTGGTGGTACTGATGGAATCATATTTGGAGGCGGCATCGGCGAGAATGCGCCTTTAGTTCGGGAACGCATACTGTCCGACATGCAGTGGTGCGGGGTGCGTTTGGATTATGCGGCAAATATTGACGCGACTGGTGGAGAACGCCGAATTAGCGATAGTCAAAGTCAGGTGGATGTGTGGGTGATGCCAGTGGACGAGGCGGGAGAGCTGGCGCGCGAGGGCGCTGATGCGATTGCTCGACGGTACTCGTCAACCCGGTAAGCGAGCTGATCAATGGGTAATACAAAAGGAGGTGACCGCGTGGAGCAGAGGACTTTAGGACCTATTGCCGTACCCAGCGACAAATCAAAAGGCGCTGATGCCCGTAGCAAGCTCGACGGTCCGCTTACCGCCGAGGAACTGCGCAAGATGCATGCATACTGGTGTGCGGCCAATTATCTCTCGGTCGGACAGATCTATCTGCTCGATAACCCGTTATTGCGGGAGCCGCTGGCACTGCGCCATATCAAGCCGCGTCTTCTGGGGCACTGGGGTACCACGCCAGGTCTCAACTTTATTTACGCGCACCTGAATCGCCTTATCAAAGCGCATGACCTCAACATGATATACGTGACCGGCCCGGGGCACGGTGGCCCCGGCCTGTTGGCTAATTGCTATTTGGAGGGTACCTACAGCGAGTTCTATCCGAGTATTGCGCGGAACGAAGATGGCATGAGACGGTTATTTCGCCAGTTTTCTTTTCCTGGCGGAGTTCCGAGCCATGTCGCGCCGGAAACGCCCGGCTCGATTCATGAAGGTGGCGAACTCGGTTATTCTCTGTCCCATGCATATGGTGCGGCGTTCGATAATCCTGACCTGATAGTTTGCTGTGTTGTCGGAGATGGCGAGGCTGAGACTGGTCCGCTCGCGACTGCGTGGCATTCCAACAAGTTTCTCAACCCGGTGCGTGACGGTGCCGTATTACCTATTTTGCATCTCAATGGTTATAAGATCGCCAATCCGACCGTGTTGGCGCGTATTGATTCTGTGGAACTTGAAAGTCTTTTGATCGGGTACGGATACCGGCCGTATTTCGTCGAGGGCTCTGAGCCACAGGCGATGCATCAGCTGATGGCGCAGACTCTCGATCGCATCATTGCCGAGATCAAAGAGCTCCAAAGCGAAGCACGTATGCACGACATGGCGCAGCGACCCCGCTGGCCCATGATCGTGCTGCGCTCC